>JALVCY010000476.1 GCA_027009605.1 Saprospiraceae bacterium | reverse complement strand
CCAAAGCCGAGCCTTTGATGCTTTTCCTGAATTTGGTCAGTTGCTTGATGGAAGACCAAATTTCTTGAATTTCTTTTAAGTTGATTTTGGTTTGATTCAATAAGACAAAATGTTTGTGCAAATCTTCTTCGTCAAATAACACAAAACAATCCGCATCCAAATGGGGATCTCGACCGGCGCGTCCGGCTTCCTGCACATAATTTTCGAGCGAATTAGAAATTTCATAATGCACGACTAATTGCACATCTTTTTTATCTACGCCCATACCAAAAGCAGAAGTCGCCACCATCACTTGTACTTCGCCACTAATGAAATCATCTTGATTTTTTGTCTTGGCTTTAGCCTCCATTTTTCCATGAAAGGGACGGGCATCAAACCCATCTTGGACGAGTTTTTCCGCCAATTCGGATGCTTTTCGAGTACGGGAAACATAGACAATAGTCGGACAATTTTTAGTTTTTATCAATCGACGCAATTCCCTATATTTATCGTCTTCATTTTTTTGCGGAAGCACATCATAATGCAAATTCACCCGACCGGATTTAGCCTGAATCAAAGTCAACTCCAGCGAAAGTTTTTCCTTAAAATAAGCTTGAATATCTGCGATGACATTGGGTTTTGCCGTGGCCGTAAAACAAGACACCGGAATCGGCTCGGCCAATTGCTTACGCTCTTGCAGTTGCTTAATAAAATCACCAATAAACAAATAATCTACCCGGAAATCTTGCCCCCAAGAAGAAAAACAGTGCGCTTCATCTATGACAAATCTGACTACTTTTCGCTTTTCAATCAGTTTAGAAATCGTCCGGGAGCGCAAGGATTCCGGAGAGATATACAGCAACCAAGCGGAGCCGTTTTCGACCCGTTCGATAGATTTGGCTCGCTCGATTGGATCCAATAACCCATTGATTGTCACCGCATTAGTGATACCGGACTTCTCCAAATTATCGACCTGATCCTTCATCAAAGATTGCAGCGGAGAAATCACCACCGTCAATCCCCCCACATTTCGTCCACTCATCAAAGCCGGCACTTGAAATGTCAGAGACTTGCCCCCTCCTGTCGGAAAAACGGCAACCAGAGATTTATTTTTTAGCGCAAGCTCCACGCCCTCCTTCTGCAAAGGCTTTCCATCAAAGGTACGAAAATCATCATATCCAAAAAATTCTTTCAACCCCTTTTGGGCATCCAATCGCAGGTCACAATACGCACACCCCGGCAGGCAAGGCACACTCCGAAGACCATGAATCACCCGACTCACTTGCGGAAATGTCCGGTACACCCAAGCCGGCGTAACCGAATCCGGACTGCCCGCCCCGATAATCGCCAAGCTATACGCCAACTCCACCGGATACTCCGAAATATACTGAGCCAAATTCGCTTGCGCACAAATCGCCCCTTCAAATCTCTCTGCAATCAAAGCTTCCAAATCCACCAATGCCGGCGCCCAATCCAAATAGGCAAAAAGCCCCGCAAACCCTTTCTCCCGACCCAACAATTGATACAAAATCTGCCGAAAATCCTTATCCAACTTTAAAAAAGCCGCCAACTCATCTTGAAAAACAATTCGGGACATCAAGGCATCAGTCAAGGGATTATTGATCTCTTCTTCCTGTAGCTTATAGTCCTTTATCAGCCGGTGATAAGGCTTTTTGGGAAAGAGCAAAGGCGACCAAAATAGCGTATCAATAACATATAAGTCATTGATTTTCAATTCTTTATATAAATCCAACAAAATAGGCAAATCATGCGACACAATATTATGCCCGGCCACAAACTCTGCTTGCGCAAAAAAACCAACCCACTGATCCGGATTGCGGTCATGCCATTGAGCCTCCCCCAAAACAGCCCCGGCATCGACCACTTTATTGTCCTTATTCATTTCTAAATCAAAAAACAAAATAGTATCCATGTTTATATTTTTTCCGGATGCAATATACGATGATAAATCTACTTTTTTTAGTGAAGTCACACAAATTAGCTAACGGTGAGTTGGCTCCAAAAAGTCGGGTGTTGCGGCTTGCTCTTGAGCCCACATAATTTTATATGGACGGTGTAGCGGTGTAACGGTATAACGGTATAACGGGTAGGCAGCCAAGAGAGCGTCCCCCTTGAACGCCGAAGGCACTTGAACGCCCGAAGGGCAAATTGAACGTCCGAAGGACAAGTTGAACGTCCGAAGGACAAGTTGAACGTCCGAAGGACAAGTTGAACGCCAAAGGTAAAAAAAATCAAAAGAAATAACCAAATAATACCTACCTTAGCAGTTTAATTTGACTTCCAAATTTGCGCAAGCAAAAAACGGAATCAATACCGCTAAAACAGAATACCATGTCAAAAAAAACAGACCC
>JALVCY010000475.1 GCA_027009605.1 Saprospiraceae bacterium | reverse complement strand
TCTTTTTATTCCTGCATTCTTCGCAGCAGTAAAAACATTTAGTGTTCCTGTTATATTGTTGGCGTTAGTCGTTACAGGGTCATCTATAGATCGTGGAACAGACCCCATCGCCGCCTGATGCGTAATCAAGTCCATGCCATCACAGGCTTTTACGCAAGTATTATAATCCCTTATATCACCCCACATAAACTCAAAATTTGGATTAGAATAGAACTCTTCGATGTTTTTTTCGTGTCCGCCTGAAAGGTTGTCTAAGACTCTTACTTTTCCTACTCGCTCATCTTTCAACAGTGCCTCCACCAAGTTGGATCCGATGAATCCTGCTCCACCGGTAACCAGTACGTTTTTTTTAGTCATTGTTAGTTTTTTCCATTATTAATTTAGCCTGCGGCTGGTTCAGGTTGTCCTACGGCTTAGAGCTGAAATGTTGGTTGCTTTTTGCATGAGTTAGTTAGCCTGCGGCTGTTCAATTGCCCTTTGGGCGTTCAAGTGCTGCCTATCTTGTTCAATCGTTCAACTGTTCAATCGAAAGCACTGATAATCAACTAGTTATTGAACAGAAAGCACTCAATCGGAATATTATTTGGTCATTTTACTTAAATCTCACCACCAAACTGAATCTAAGACCTAAGTGTAATCTTAGTGGTTAGGCAATACAATCAAAAAGAGACATGCCGAACAATAGTTTCTTTGACTTCTGTCCAATCTACATCTACATGCATTTTGGGCATAATACTTTTTTCTGCATCGACAAAGTAAGTTAAACTTTTCTGAACGAGAAAAGTATTGCCGTCGTCAAATTTCTTGGCATAAAAATCAAGCATCTCTTTCATCGTAAAGGTCTGCAATAAAAAGTATAGGTCAATAAAATCCTTTTTGGTTCCCCTACCTGCTATTGCATTCAGTTTCATTGCGGCAATATCTTCAAGTGAAGCTAACCTTAAGTTATTTTCAACTCTTGCATTGTTGAGCCATGGGTATCTGTAATTTACAAAGTCAACTTTCACGTTATCGATGCTAAGAACATTGATATTTTTGGATTGCTGTAAGATGGTAACATCTCCAAGTTTTACCAACAATTCGGATACCGCATGATAATCAAAGTCAATATTGCCAAATAAATCAATATCTACAGACTCTCTATGACCAATTTGTAAAGCTAAAGATGTCCCCCCAACAAGCAATAAATTATCGAAGTACTGAACAGTCATCAGCTTTGTTAAAATCCGGTATAACGTTGGGCTGACTGTTTGGGAGTATAGCATCTAAAATGGTGAATTGGTATCTTGGAAATAGTCGAAATAAAAGATAGGGCTACTTCGTCAAGCGTTCTAAATTGGGTAGCTATTTCAGCTATTTCTTTTACCGTGTATTTTCTAATCAAAAGTTGCCAATCAGACTCTTTTCCATATTCTAATATACGTTGAACTAAAAAATGGCTGTCCTTTTCCCAAGTAATCTTACCGGGGTCAACGTCCCAAAAGAGATGGGGGCTTAGAGCTGAAATGTTGGTTGTTTTTTGCATGGGTTTGGTTGCCTGTGGCGGTTCAAATTGTTCTTCGGACGTTCAAGTGCCTTCGGCGTTCATTTGCCCTTCGGGCGTTCAATGGCAAAATCTCTTTGCTGCCTACCCTTAACCCTTGGTCTTTGACCTTTAACCTTTAACTGTGGCTTATTAGTGTGCTTAGTGGTTAGGCTGTGCCATCACCGAAAATCCTTCACCAAGTCAATTGTACGAGCGACACTTTCCAAACCATAGCCCTTTCCGGCCAATATCTCTTCATAACTTCTCCGGTGTAGTTCTTCAAACCCGCCACTAAATTCAAATTCATCGCCATCAATCATCAGGGCTCTATAGGTTTTTCCACCGGCGACTTTTACTTTTTCAGGCAACTGATGATAGTCTGTGCTCAGTGTCCATTTTACTCTTGCTTGCGCCAAATGTAACTCACCGGAAGCAAAATTGGCTGCTATTTTTGTGGGTTGACTCTCTACCACATCCCCGAATATCCAAATCAACATGTCAAAAAAGTGAATGCCGATATTAGTCGCTATCCCACCGGACTTCGAGACATCCCCTTTCCAACTGTAATCGTACCACTTTCCACGAGTAGTCAAATAGTCTAATTGAATTTCATAGACTTTATCTCTTGGGCCTTTATCTATTCTTTCTTTTAGTTTAATGACTTCCGGGTGAAGACGCAACTGGAGTATGGTATTTATCTTTTTTTGGGTCTCTTGTTCTATTTCCGCAAGGGCATCTAGGTTCCAAGGATTTAGAACTAAGGGCTTCTCACAAATCACATCCGCTCCCAATCTCAGGCCAAATCGAATATGTGCATCATGCAAGT
>JALVCY010000474.1 GCA_027009605.1 Saprospiraceae bacterium | reverse complement strand
CAAAAATTGTAGCTTCAACATCCACAAAAATGCCTATTTTTTGCCCTAAAATAGGAGCACCTAAACAGTTACAAAAAAAAATTGGTGAGCCAATCCGGTGGAATTAGTTGGTCAAATCCGGCTCAAAATCAACTTTTTATAAGAAAAATGATGAAAAAAAACAAAACCTTTGTAATTTCTAAAAAAAGAATGTATCTTTGCACTCCATTTTAAAACTTTAAATGCGACTATGCTAATCATTGACGTAAAACATAACGAATCCATTTCTCAAGCGCTCAAACGCTATAAGAGAAAATACCGCTCTACCAAAGTAATCAAAGAACTGCGCAGCAGGAAGGAATACATTAAACCCACAACTAAGAGAAGAGCTCAAAAGTTGAAAGCTGCGTACAAGAATGCAAAGATGAGAGAAGTGGTATAGGACCATGTTTTTTTCTCTAAGAGAGCCTTTTTTTGAACAAAGAAGGCTCTTTTTTTTTGTATAAACGATTCAATCAGTTTCATCTGTTTGTTTCTTTAAAAACAGTACTTCCAAAATTACTGATAATGAAAAAATTAAGCTTTTTTCTCGTTTTGACCTTAGTCATTTTGGCCTTGGCTTGTAAAAATGATGCTAAATCCAATAAAAAACCTGCTTCTTCCCATTCTAATGAAGTGACAAAAAAGGATTTGACAGAGGCCGAAATCGCAACCTATATGGCAAAGGGTAAAGGGATTGCGCAAGCATCGTTCAAAGCCCTTTCGGGAAACTTGAAAAAGGCCATGATGAAAGGCGGCCCCAAGGAAGCCATTCAATTTTGTAATGCTAGCGCCGGGCTTATCGTGGATAGTCTGAAAACAGCGCATAAAGCATCCATCAAACGAACCAGCACTCAACTACGCAATCCAGCCAACAAACCCACGCCCGAAGAAGCTGCCCAATTAGCCGCCTATGAAAAAGCCATGGCTAGTGGAAGCGATTTAAAACCTAAAGTTATTTTGACTGCGGACAACAAAGTCCAATTCTTTGCTCCTATCAAGCTCAAAGCCGTTTGTCTAAAATGCCACGGAATCAAGGGTCAAACCATGAAAGAAGATGATTATGCTGTCATCCAAAAACTATATCCTACCGATCATGCTATTGGTTATAAAGAAGGGCAATTGCGGGGTATTTGGAGTATTCAATTTGATAGATAACAGATGATAAAGCCTTGGCAAACTCTGTCCACGAAAGTGGCTTATGAGAATGATTGGATTAAGGTCACTCACCGTGATGTCCTCAACCCAAGTGGGAATCCGGGAATCTATGGCGTTGTAGAATTTAAAAATTTAGCTATTGGGATTGTCCCTATTGATACAGAGGGCAATACTTGGCTGGTCAGACAATTTCGATATACTTTGAATCAATATACTTGGGAAATTCCGGAAGGGGGTTGCCCCAAAGGTCAAACGCCCCTAGAAGCCGCTCAACGGGAATTGCAGGAAGAAACGGGTCTAAGAGCCAAGAATTGGACAAAAATCGCCCATTTCCATACTTCTAATTCGGTGACCGATGAATATGGGGAGGTTTTTATCGCTCAAGATTTGACGCCGGGAGAGCAGGCTTTGGAAGATTCTGAAGATATTGTCGTGCAAAAAATCCCGCTTCAAGAGGCTTATCAAATGGTTTTAGATGGTGTTATTACGGATGCTGTTTCTATGATTGGTTTGATGAAGGCTTGGCAGTTGATGGAGGTGAATGGCTTTGGAGGTTGAAAAGTTGAGAACGTTCGCCTACGGCTCACTAGGTTGAGACTCGTCCTTTGGACTTCGTAGTTGAGAGCTTCGCAGGTTGAGAAGATTTGGGGTTTTACGTGGTTTTTACTTCATTATTCGACATTCGGGATTCTACATTCGATATTCTGTTAGTTGAAAAAGTTGAAAGAGTTGATTCGCTCGCAAGCTTCGCTAGTTGATTCGCTTCGCTAGTTGAGAGATGTGGATATTTGTTTTGGATTTTGCTTCATTATTTGACATTTGGGATTCTGCATTCGATATTCTGTTAGTTGAAAAAGTTGAAGAAGTTGATTCGCTCGCAAGCTTCGCTAGTTGATTCGCTCGCAAGCTTCGCTAGTTGATTCGCTTCGCTAGTTGAGAGATGTGGATATTTGTTTTGGATTTTGCTTCATTATTTGACATTTGGGATTCTGCATTCGATATTCTGTTAGTTGAAAAAGTTGAAAGAGTTGATTCGCTCGCAAGCTTCGCTAGTTGATTCGCTTCGCTAGTTGAGAGATGTGGATATTTGTTTTGGATTTTACTTCATTATTTGACATTTGGGATTCTGCATTCGATATTCTGTTAGTTGAAAAAGTTGAAGAAGTTGATTCGCT
>JALVCY010000473.1 GCA_027009605.1 Saprospiraceae bacterium | reverse complement strand
TCGATATTCTGTTAGTTTTTTGGTTGAGAAGGTTGAGACGTTCGCCTTCGGCTCTCTAGGTTGAGACTTGTCCCGATTACTATCGTGGATTCGGACTTCGTGGTTGAGAGCTTCGCAGGTTGAGATGAGTGGTGAGTAGTGAGTGGTGAGTAGTGAGTGATGAGTGGTGAGTGATGAGTGGTGAGTAGTGAGAGCTGAGAAAGGTTTCTGTAGATTTCTATTACCCTTAGTGAACTTAGTCTCTTAGTGGTTTTAAAATTTTAGTGGTTACGAGAGTTGAGAGATTCGCTTCACCGGTTGGGGAGTTTTAAGCCCAGTTCTTTAGCTTTTTTAAACATCAAGTCTCTTGCGGCTTCGACATCATTGGGGATGACACCGTCTAAAATGGCTTCCCGAATATGGTCTTTGATGAGTCCGACGACTCTTCCCGGGGGTATGTTGAAGGTCTGCATGATTTCTTCGCCATCCACCGGTGGTTGCCAATTTCGGATGTGGTCGCGTTGTTCGACTTCTTTAAATTTGAGTCGAAGCTTGGCATAATTTCTTTTGTATCGCTCTACTTTTTCTTGGCTTTTGGAAGTGATGTCGCTTTCGCAAAGCTCCATCAAATCATCGAGATTTTCGCCGGCTTCAAAGATGATACGTCGAATGGCGGATTCAGATATTTCCTTGTTTGTCAAGGCAATAGGTCGTTGGTGAAGTCGAACCAGATGGCGAACATATTTCATCTCTGCGCCTAACGGCAATTTGAGTTTTTTGAAGATACGTTTGACCATGTTGGCTCCGATGGCTTCATGACCATGGAAAGTCCAGCCGGAGTCTTCAGACCACCGTTTGGTCACGGGTTTGCCGATGTCATGCAGCAAAGCGGCCCAACGAAGCCAAATATTGTCTGATTTTTCCGCAAGGTTATCCAAAACTTGAACGGTGTGATAGAAGTTGTCTTTGTGACCAATATTGTTTTTTACTTCGACCCCGTGCATGGCATAGAGCTCCGGGAAGATGATTTCCAGAAGGCCTGATTTGAAAAGAAGAATCCAACCTTTGGATGGCTTGGGAGCCGCCATGATTTTTTGGAGCTCAATGGTGATGCGCTCTTGGGAGACGATATTGATTCGATTTCGGTATTGGTAAATGGCGTCAAATGTGGACGCTTCAATGCGAAAATCCAATTGGGTGGCAAAACGAATGGCGCGTAACATCCGCAGGGGGTCATCACTAAAGGTTTTGCCGGGTTCGAGTGGAGTGACTAGGAGTTTTTGTTGCAAGTGTTCCAGGCCGTTAAAAGGGTCGATGACTTCTCCAAAATTATCCGGATTTAGGCTGACAGCCATGGCATTGATGGTGAAGTCTCGCCTATTTTGGTCATCTTCGATGGTACCATTTTCTACTGTTGGCTTGCGCGAATCGGAGCGATAGGATTCTTTGCGAGCCCCTACAAATTCTAATTCCAAACCCGATTTAGTGACCATCATGGCCGTACCAAAGCGGCGGTAGATGGCAATTTTCGGTTTTTCGGGGAGCATGTCCCTAACTTTTTTCGCTAAGGCAATCCCACTTCCCAAACAAACAATATCAATGTCGTGGGATGGCCGCCCCAAAAAACGGTCACGAACTATCCCCCCAACAATGTACACCGGCATGCCCAATTCTTGGCCGGCTTGGCCAATCATCGCTAAAATCTCCCTTTCCTTCTCGTGTACATTAAATATCATGCTCAAAAAATATGAGCGACAAAGGTACAAGATTTTTTTTGAATGGGTTGGTTTAGGGGATAATAAGTCTCGTTGCCATCAAACGAGCCGAGGGCTAGAACGATGAAAAGGTAGAGCCCAATTTATTTGGCTGAAATCTCAGACCATCTCCCGAATGAATTCGGAAGTACCTAACTATCCGGTATTTTCCAACCTGAATTAAGATTGAAGATTGCAGAGTTAAGAGTGGAGAAGTGAAGAATAGTCCATATTATCGTTCTTGCCCCGAATCCCCAAAATATTTAAAGACTTCCTTCATGAAATCCCCAAAATATTTAAAGACTTTCATCATGAAATCCCCAAAAATCCCCGTAGGGGTTTCACAAGGCAACCCCCTACGGCCTTTAAATATTTTGGGGAGAGCGTTCCAAGAAAGAGTAGAATCCCTTAATAAAAGCCTAGAACTAAGCCAAAGCAAAGTTGACCTTAAGCCCCCATTCGCAAAGGGGGTTTAGGGGCTTGCGACTAAAGAGACAACTTTGCTTTGGCTTTCATAGGAACTATCAAATCAAAAACCCGGTACTTTCACTTCAAAAATCGTATATCGTAACTCTTAACTCTTCAATCCTGCATTTTTCAACCTGAATTAAGATTGAAGAT
>JALVCY010000472.1 GCA_027009605.1 Saprospiraceae bacterium | reverse complement strand
AAGGACGAGTTCTCAACCAGTGAGCCGTAGGCGAACGTCTCAACTTTTTCAACTAGCGCAGCGAATCAACTAGCGAAGCCTGCGAGCGAATCAACTAGCGCAGCGAATCAACTTCTTCAACTTTTTCAACTATCTCAACTACCAGAATATCGAACAATGAAGCCAAGAACAAACCACTACCAAAGCCAAAGACCAAAAGCGCCACAGGCGCGCCCCAAAGACCAAAGACCAAAGACCCAAAAAAATCATCAAATCATTCCTTTCGCTTTCAGTTCCAGATATTTATTGATGGCGTTGATGGATAAGTCTTCGGGACGGGTGAAAATAGTTTGGATACCGTATTGGCGTAAGCGATGAACCATGCGTTTTTTCTCGAATAGGAATTTTTCGGCTGTGGTTTGGCGATAGAGATCTTCGGTGGTTTGTGGACTTTGTTTGGCGAAAGCTTCAATTTCCGTATTGATGAAAAGGACAACGACAAGTAAGTGGTTTTGGTTGACTTTTCGGAGCGTGGGTAGGACTCGTTCCAAGGCAAAACTACTCTCAAAATTAGTGAACAATAATATCAAGCTGCGCCCATTAATCAGACGTCGAGTCGCATAGTGCAACAACTCATAATTGGCTTCGAGTTCGCGTTCTTTTTCGCCATAAAGCGCATTGAGTATTTTTTGTAATTGGCGATTATGGGCGGCGGCCGGGATGATGGAGCCCAATTTGTCGGAGAAGGTGATGAGTCCGGGTTTATCGTTTTTCTTCAGGATGATATTGGAAAGTGCCAAGCTGGTATTGATGGCATAATCCATGAGTGTGAGCCCGCGGAAAGGCATGCGCATGACCCTGCTTTTGTCGATGATGCAGTAGATTTGTTGGGAGCGTTCGTCTTCGTATTGGTTGATCATCAACTCGTTACGTCTGGAACTGGCTTTCCAATTGATACTCCTGATGTCGTCTCCGCGTTGATAGTGTTTGATTTGTTCAAACTCATAGGAGTGTCCCAAGCGCCGTAGTTTTTTGATGCCGGGCATGATGGCGATACTGGCCAAGGTCTTGAGTTCGAGCTCTTTCATTTGGATGATGGACGGATAGACCGGGACGATTTCGGGTTGAGCCAGTTGGATGCGTCGTTGGACAAAATGGAGTAGGGTAGAGATGAAGCAATTGAGATGACCGAAGTGGTATTTGCCGCGGGTTAAAGGGGTGACGGTATAGAGATGTTGGATGTTTTCTTGTGGTTTGATGTCGGAGTGAAAAGAGAAATCTCTGACATCCAACTCGGGCGGTAACTCGTCAATGACTTCCAATTTAAAGGCTTGGTTGGTGTTATTGTGTATGGTTAAGCGGATTTTGTTTTTGTCACTCAGGGACAGGAGGTTGGGCGTGGATCTCCGGCCATCCAACGGGTTTTTGTGGCGATAGACAAAATATATTTCCGCAAGGAATAAAGCCAAAGCAATGACAGACAAACCTACAGCAACCGGGAATAAAAAGCTCAAGGCAAAGGATAAGGCAAAGAGTACGGCAAGTACTCCTAAAGCCAAAAAAAAGCGATTACTTAGGTATAAAGATTTCATCATCTAGGGACTTCGATTTGGTGGAAGATGGCATCAATAACGTCTTTGGTCTCATATCCTTCCATCTCTCTGTCCGGATTCAAGATAATACGGTGATTCAATACGGGATAAGCGACGGCCTGAATATCATCGGGCGTGACAAAGTCTCTGCCATTGATGGCCGCATACGCCTTGGATGCAGCCAAAATACCTAGCGAAGCTCTCGGTGATGCACCCAAAAATAAATCTCCGTTGGTCCGGGTATTATGGACGATGTCGGCGATGTAGTCCAGCAAGTTATCTTGGATTAAGATTTGCTCGACCAGTTGGCGGCTGTTTTGCAAGTCTTCTTTTGTGCAAACAGCTTGGACATGAGTGCTTGGATCCGAAAAATAATTATTGTGAAAGCGAGATAAAATATCTTTCTCTTCCGATAAATCGGGGTACTTCATGACCAATTTGAAAAGGAAACGGTCGAGTTGTGCTTCCGGCAATTTGTAAGTACCTTCTTGCTCAATCGGATTTTGGGTCGCCATCACAAAAAACGGCAAATCCATCGGATAAGTCACTCCGTCGATGGTGACTTGTTTTTCTTCCATTACTTCAAACATGGCGGCTTGCGTCTTGGCCGGCGCCCGGTTGATTTCATCTACCAAAATGATATTTCCAAAAATAGGGCCCGGTCTGAAATTAAATTCGGCGGTTTTCATGTTGAAGACGTTGGTACCGACGACGTCCGTAGGCATCAAATCCGGGGTGAACTGAATCCTGGAAAATTTCATCTCCAAGGCTTTGGATAAGAGCTTGGCTGTCAATGTCTTAGCGATGCCGGGCACACCTTCTAAGAGCACATGCCCATCCGAAAGTATGGCTACGATGAGCAGGTCAATAATTTCCTTTTGCCCAATAATCACCTTCCCCAATTCCCGATGAATGTCTTGGGTCAATCGCAAGATGGGCGATAAGTCCACGTGGGTATTTTGGGTAAAGGAAGCCGTTATGTCTTGCGGTTCGGGTGTCGGTTGTACTTGATTTTGACCCTCATCTTGGGGGCGGTCAAATTCATTTTGTAGGTCTTTATGATCATCCATAATTGAAAATTATTTGCAGTGTTGATAAAAGTGATTAATGGCCAGATGAAACCGTGTCATCGTTTCGTCACTCAAGAAAGTAGAAGAGTGGATATTTTGGTGGATGGTTAAGATTTCATTGATTTTGTCCACTGGAATTCCTGATTTTTGAGCCAGTTTTTTGGCAAAATCGGCCTTATCTTTTTTGAAGTTGAGCGCATATTTGTTGCGTACAAAATCTTGAAAATGGGTAAATTTTTGGAGCGACAACTGCTTGTTGTTTCCTTGCTGGAAGTACAAGTTGGAAATATTTTGAATAAACACCAAAGAAGTGTTTTCATTTTTTTCTACAATGGGTATGACTCTTTGCTTCCGTTTGCCGCGAAAGGTCAAATAGAGCAATCCGGCTGCCAAAAGAAGATACCAAGCCGTAGCCAAAGAGCGTTGAGACAAAATGTAAGTCAGTGGGCCTTCATTGCCAAAACTAGGTGTTCTTCTATTGCTCCCTCGGTCACGTCTTCGTCTATTCCAGTCATATTTTGGTGTCCTTGCGGCCAAATCATAATAAATATTACCTTCCGGAAGGTGCGCCATGACCCCGTCAAAGTACTTTTTGCCGGCCTCCTGAAGCAAGAAGTAATTGGTAAAAACAATCGGATCCGTATGAAAATAAATCCGCCCTTTGCCGTAAGGCAGGAAGCCAAAGTTGACATATTTGTTGTTGATAGTGCCGACCGGGTGGATACCGGATTCACAGAGGTATGGCGTGGGAATAATATTCCAAGTATGCCATTGGTCTTCAAAGCGGCCGGCTACTTCTACTTGGAAGTCCTCTTGGAGTCGGAGTTGGGGATGCAATAGGTTTACATAGACGATAGAATCCCGGAATCGATTGCCCTGATAGTCGCTCTTATCACAAAACGCTTGCCCACCGAAGAGCCTGAAAATCAAGCGATAAGGAAGCTCCTTGGTCGCAATAAAGGCATTGTTGCCTTCGGATACAAACTGTAATAAAGTGTCCACAGCCTCCTCCGTAGCAAAGTATTGATAACCCAAAAAGAAATAATTGCCCGGGGCGTGGTGCGTCTTTTTTAGCCGGTGGGCAAAACTCTTCTTTACCTCGTAAAAGTGATGATTAGGATAATAGTCTTTAAGGATTTTTTTCGCAAGGAAGGGCGTATAAGGGCCTTTTTGGTCTTCAGAGTATCTTTCTATCCAATTGACCTTTTTGTTCCCATATCGAATGACGAGCAGGACGACCAATAGGAGCAAGACGATACCCCCGAATATGATGCCGTTTTTATTCTTCATGGGTAGTCTCTAAAGGTTGTGGAATATTGGCGGCAAGCTGTTTGAAGATGGGTTCAATCTTCCAAAACTCCTCTTCGGAGACGGTGCGTTCTCCATACCAAACGCGCTCATAAATGCGTACACAAGTCTTAAAGTCTTGGTGAAAGTCTTTGTTATAAGTTTCCAAAATATAGGTTCGATTGGTCTTTTCTTTTTGCCAATTGATGGCTCCGGCTTGGGATAGGCGTTGGACAATCAGCAAAAAATACAGCCGGATGGCCTTGCGATATTCTTGGGCGTCGATGGCCGATTCGAGCGGGGAGACGACGTCGGCTTCGGGTAGATTTTCTTCTATCCAATTGAGTTTTTCCTCGCTGATATCGACCTTTATTTTTTTGCCCTGCCGGAAACTGCCGTCTTGAACCAGATAGACGATAAACCCAATAATCAACAGGATACCTACGACGATAAGAATCCACTTGAGTGCTTCGCCCATGCCTTTGCCGGTAAATTGGTTGAGTTCGTCTTTTGACTTTTTCTTTTTTTTCTTTATTTCTTGGGAAAAGTGCATCTTTTTGTGATACTTTTTCCAAGTGTCTTGAGCGCCTTCCGTTCGTTGTATGGATTCCTTGACATACGAATCGTCCGGATTTTGTTGCCAAGGGATGGGCTCGTCTTCGGGGGAGGAATCGTCATCGGAGAATAATTCTTCCATATCATCGTAGTCGTCTTGCGACAAACAAGGATTGGGCGCCATCGAAAACAAGCCCACCCATAAAAGGAATAATATGAACGTGGACTTCTTCATTCGCGCAACATCCCTTTAATTCGTTTTTCGGTACCGATTTTTTGGATGGTTTTGCGCAAGCTGGTGGCTTCGGCGATTTCCCTTGCAGAAAACCAAGTCAAGGAGGACACAAAGGTAAATCCAAAGAAAGTAATAAAAATCATCCACTCCGCCAAAAAGGTGAAAATAATCGGCGTCATCACGCTAAGCCATTGATTATCAGCCTGAAAATTCATCCCAAATAAATAAATCAAAAAATACAAAATCGAAGAGGACGCCAAAGAAATCAGCATAAAACCCATAATCAGCATAATGGTCTGTATGGATATTTCTACCCAATAATGCTTGAGTACGTATTTCGGACCTTTTATAAACGCCGACAAAGGGTTGGGCTTGGCATAAAACAGCCCCACGCATACGGACAAAATAATAGGTGCCATGGTAGGCATAAAAAGAATCAGCGCTCCATTAACTTTGATAAAGCTGATTAGGTATTGGAAGGCCAAAGCCGGAATGATGGCTAGTATCCAAATGAGTATATTCTTATCTATTTTGGTGCTTAACGGCGTTTTGTTTTTCTCGGAAGAGATAATCCTGGACGTAAACCAAGCCACTCCGCCAAAAGCAAAGGCATTGATGTAAGGATAGATTTCTTCAAAATTAAGAAGTTGGTTCAAAGTGCTCATTGCACTCCCAAAATACTTGGCAAAGTGAAAGATGTCTCCAATAGCCTGGTCAGAAGTCGAAAAAATAACCAAGACAAAAAAGAAGGCCAAGCCTGCCGAAAATTTTAGGATGGCTTTGCCGTATCTGCGATAGATGGACAGGGCATCCGTAAATATGACACCGGCCGGCTTGATGATGTTGAGTTGAACGGGCGTGTCGTTGTCCGGTTGCAAATACGGAATTTGATTCTTATTGCGGAAGCCCCGCCGGTGCTTGATAATCGGAAAAATGACGTAATATCCAATCATAAACGCAAACGAAAGCAAGATAAATAACAGCCGGATGATGTCCGGCGTATGGGTCAGCCGGGTGATATAGCCTTCGATGATACCGGCTACAATGATGGCGGGCACGATACCGAGATAGATTTTGAGTCCTCGTTGGGCGGTGATTTGAAAAGCTTTCATGCGGTGGTAGGTGCCCGGAAAAAGCAAGCCCTTGCCCATGACAATCCCCGCTGCTCCCGCCAAAATAATCGAAGAAATCTCTATCGCTCCATGCATCCAAATCGTCAAAAAGGATTCACCCAACAAGCCCCTTTCGTAAAAGAAGTATTGAAAGACCCCGACCATCACCCCATTTCGAATCAAAATCCCGATAGCGCCAATCGACGCAAAGACCCCCAAAATAAAGGTCAAGAAAGCCACATAAAGATTATTGGAGATAATGGCCATGGACATACCAAAAGGGCCGCTTGACTTATAGACAGCCAAGGGATCTCCTTTCTCGATGTTTCTGATGGTCATTTCTACGTAGGAGCTGCCCAGAATCGTGTTGGCAAAGTTAGGATCCATGGACTGAGACAAAGCGCCTATAAAAAAAGTCAATACAAAAATCGAAAAGGCCAGCAGGACTTCCCAACGGGATTCATACATGATTTGCGGAAGCTCCTCAGTCCAAAAATTAACAAAAGTATTCTTCTTAATTTTTTTGGCTCGATAAATCTTGAAAAACAGCCTTTGAGCCAGCCAGTTGAGATAGGCGCGAATTGACCGGTTGGGATAGAAAGTCCGGGAATAAGACAAGTCATCCGTCACTTGGACAAACAAATCGCTCAATTCATCCGCTTTGGCATTCGGCTGCTTCAAGACTTCTTCGAGCCGTTGCCACTTTTCCTTATTTTGTTTGATGAATTGGGTTTCTTTCATGGCAGGGGACTAGTCAGGTTTTGGTGCTTATTTATGGGTTTCTTTATTTGGATACTTGCGTAAAAAATAAGGAAAAAGACGGATTATTACGATTTGTAATCAAAAGAAGCGTAAATTTGCCATTATTTTTGGCCATAGACAAATTTTTATGGATTTTTTTGATAAATTAATCGTAGAAATTGACAGATACCCGGAAAAATGAAAGAACTAGCTCTGACCACGACCCAAAATGTAGTGATAGAATACCCCGCTGCCAAAGTGCTTGAACGGATTGTGGCGGGTATCTTGGATGTGTTGATAATCTTTATTTTATCCTCGTTTTTTATTTATATACTGAGTAGTCTTTTTGACGCTTTTGAAGCCGATGCGGTGGTTGGGTATTTTGTGGCGATGTTGCCGGTTTTGATTATCATATTGTACCATACTTTGAGCGAGGTGTTGGCCAATGGACAGAGCTTGGGCAAGAAGGCGTTGGGGATTCGAGTGGTGCGGTTGGACGGACAAAAAGCGGGTTTTCGGGAGGCCTTATTGCGGTCTTTGGTTTTGTTTTTGGATTTGGTTTTTTCGGCGGGCGTTTTGGGTATTTTGATGATTGCTACTTCTCGTCGCCGCCAACGTTTGGGCGATATGGCCGCTAATACCGTGGTGATAAAAAGTAATCCGCCTAAGCCTTTTAGCTTAGAGAATATTGTCAAAATCAAATCTTTGGATGATTATGAGCCCCAATTTCCCAATGTGATTCAATTTACGGAAGCCGATATTCTCCAAGTAAAAGAGACGCTGAGCCGCTACCAAAAATATAGGAATGACGCCCATCGAAAGGCCTTTTCAGAAATGATAAAAAGATTGATGATTTTATTGGAAATCAAGAAATGGCCCGATCAGCCGGTGCGTTTCGTCAAAACCATCATCCAAGACTACATCGTACTAACCAGATAAACCCAATGGCAAGGAAAAAGAAGCAGAGAATTTTAGCGAATGTCCATTTTACAGGTATCGCCGATCGCGGGAAAGTGGTCGGACGTGACCCGGAAGGCATCGTCACCTTTGTCGAAGGGCCGGTGCCCGGTGATGTGGCGGATGTCTTGGTTTGGCGTAAGCGAAAAGGCGTTTTTCAGGGGCAAGTGGTTGCTTATCATCGCTTTTCGGAAGAGCGAACCACGCCGGCTTGTGCGCATTTCTCCCTTTGTGGAGGCTGCAAGTGGCAACATCTTAAGTACGACGCCCAAATCCGACATAAGCAGGAAGTCGTCAAAAACGCTTTGCAGCGAATTGCGAAAGTGGATACTTCGGTTATGGAGCCTATTTTGGGGTGTGACGAGATTTTTTATTATCGCAATAAGTTGGAATTTTCTTTTAGCACCAAGCGCTGGTTGACCTCTGCCGAGTTAAATGCCCAAGTATCCAACAAAGAGAATGTTTTGGGTTTTCATAAAGCCGGTGCTTTTGACAAATTAATTGATATTCAGCATTGCCATTTGCAAGGAGGCCTGTCCAATGCCTTGCGGAATCGAATCAAGGAGATTGCTTTTCAGCAAAATTTGACCTTTTATGATAATCGGGAGCATACCGGTTTCTTGCGCCAAATGGTGGTGCGGACTTCCGAATTAGGGGAGACGATGCTGATTATGGGATTTGGCTATGATGATGCGCCCTTGCGGGAAAAATTCTTGGATGCGGTCATCAAATCTTTTCCGGAATTAACGACGGTGGTTTATACCATTAACACAAAGGTGAATGACTATCTATTTGATTTAGAGATGGTTACTTATTCCGGAAAAGGCTACGTGCTGGAAAAATTAGGAGATTTGACTTACAAAGTGGGCCCTAAATCCTTTTTTCAAACGAATGCCCGCCAAGGGGCAAAACTCTACGGAATAGCCAAAGAATTTGCCGGCCTGACCGGAGCAGAAAATGTCTATGACCTTTACACCGGTACGGGGAGCATTGCTCTTTTTGTGGCCGATCAATGCAAGCAGGTGGTTGGTATTGAAGAAATAGCCCCAGCCATTGAAGATGCCCGGGAAAATGCCCAATCCAATGGGATTGATAATGTTGTCTTTTATGCCGGAGATGTTAAGGACGTTTTGACCGAATCTTTTGCTCAAAAGCATGGCCGTCCGGATGTCTTGATTACCGACCCGCCGCGTGCCGGGATGCACCCTAAAGTCATCGAATTTTTGTTGGAATTGGGAGCGCCCAAGATTGTCTATGTGAGTTGTAACCCGGCTACGCAGGCTCGGGACATAGCCTTACTTGGGGAAAAATATCGTTTGGTTCGTTCACGGGCGGTGGATATGTTTCCGCATACGCATCATATTGAAAATGTCGCGTTGTTGGTAGCCCTGTAGGGACGCACGGGCTGTAGGGACGCACGGGTTTTGTAGGGACGCACGGCCGTGCGTCCCTACAAAACCCGTCCCTACAAAACCCGTGCCTACAAAACCGGCCCAAAACCCGTACCTACAAAACCGACCCAAAACCCGTACCTACAAAACCGACCCAAAACCCGTGCCT
>JALVCY010000471.1 GCA_027009605.1 Saprospiraceae bacterium | reverse complement strand
AGAAATATTTCCTTGACAACAATTGGAAATATTTCCTAGAATTGCGCATATCAATTGCCAGGACTTTAACAATGCCCACAACAAGAGAATTAGCTCGCATCTACAGGGAAGCCCACAACATCATGAGAAATGTTGATGGTCTCCAGCCACAAGAAGCATTCGATGAACTTCTAAAATATCTTTTCTTCAAACAAAACTATGAAGTGATTGCAGGAGATAACAAACCAATAACCTTCGATTTGGTTAGACGCCTTTTTTCAGATTACTTAGGAAAAACCAACTCTTGGTCATCTGAAATATGGCGAGAAAAAGAAATATTCTTAAGTGATGAATGTTTATCAGATATTCATAATCTTTTATTTCCCGTTGAGTTTTCAAAAATCGACTATGACGTAAGAAGCCATGCCTTAAAGGAATTCCTTACGCCTGACATTAGAAAAGGGCTTGGAATTTTCCTGACTCCTGATGATGTTGTTTCAGCAATTGTGGATTTCATCCCGAATAACCAGAAACTAAATGTGCTAGACCCAGCTTGTGGCTCTGGAACTTTTTTAGTAGAGTATCTCAAGAAACTTAATCCAAAGCGAAGTTCGGAAGTTTTTGGAGTAGATAAAAGCCCAAGAATGCTGCTTCTAGCAGACTTAAATCTAGGCCATCTTCCAAAAGTAAAGTTTACAAAACGATTATCTGATTCATTAAAAGAGTCTGATCTACAAGAAAAGTATGATGTAATTTTAACCAACCCACCATTTGGGGTTTCGCTAGATGCAAGAGATTACGATTTTAACACTTACCGAAGTTGTAAAGATCCTAATGGTTATCCATTAAGAAAACAAAATAGTGAGATTGTTTTTGTAGAACGGTGCTTGCAGCTATTGAAGCCAGGTGGGACCTTGGGAATAGTTATTCCAAAAAGCATTGCCACAAATAATACTTTGCAAATCGCAAGGGCCGCATTAAGTGAGTACGGTTATATATATGCGATTATGAGTCTGCCGCCAGAAACATTCGCATCCACTGGCACACAGACTACTACAATCGTCTTGTTTGTGAGAACGTACAAGAAAAAGAAAGAGAAAAACGAGCCGATTCAGTTGGCTCTTGCCACGATTGATAATGTTGGCTTTGACTCAACAGGACGATTTAAGGAGGGCAGTAAGCTCCCATATTTTGCAGATACTATGAACACCGCAATTGAGAAGGGAAAATCTCATCAGTTTGTGGAGATAATACCGTATCCTGAGAAATCAGACACATTTACAAAACTCTCAGATGTTTTTATTGCAAAATCAAAAAATAAGAATGATTTGCTTTTAGGGGATGTCTGCCGGTATATTGGCACAGGACGCACACCTGCTAGGAAAGATTATTCAGAATCGGGTAATTTCCTAATTAAAGTTGGCAATCTTACGGGGTCTGGTATTAATTGGGAAGCGAGGGATAGGAACTTTATAAGTGACGAAGAAACTACTAAGAGGCTTAAGGCCAAAAAGCCATTAATTTTACAGAAGGGCGATATTCTTTTAACTTCATCTGCGCATAGTCCTGTTTATATCGCTAAAAAAAGTGATATTTTTACGGGTATTCCAGATTTTCTCAAAACAAAGCATGTGTCTTTTGTCGGTGAAGTGTTGCTGATACGGGTTGACCAGAACAAAATTGATCCCTACCTGCTATTAGCGTATTTGCGCTCTAATGAGACCATTAGAACCATTCAAAAAATGGTTCGCGGACAAACTGCACATCTACATCCAAATGATATATCACAGTTAGTTATTCCAAAGGATGTATTCAGATCGGGAAGTAAATATGAAAAGGCTGCGGAAGTTATCAAGGAACAAAATCACCTCAGTGATTTAATGAGTAGCCTAATGGCTAAACAAGTAAAATTGCTTGATAGTACGGAGAGTCACGCACATGGCTAGCGCCTTTTGTATTTTTGTTTTTCCTCGGCGATTTTGTCCGTGTCGCGCAGCGACAGTAACTCTCTAGCACTCTGATCGATAAATGGTAGCACCTCTTTCAATTTTCCTTTATTAATTGACTTCTTTGAAGCGATTGAAACAAGATCATCAAAGGATTTGCCGTTATTGATTTGTGCTTCAATGGTGTATTGGTTTTTAGGGTTGCAAAGTATTCTTAGCTCTTCTAAGTTCAACAATGATGTAGGCATTGGTTCTGGAATTAATGTGGCTCTATCTGCATCAGGTGGTACAAGTAGCTTGATATCAATTGAAGGGTTATTGTTGGCTTTTTCTACAATTGCTTCAAAAACCTTTACCGGATTACATAAATAAAACTGATAACTATATGGCCAAAAATTCTTTGGCGCGGGCGTTTTATTTGGATTTTGCTTTATATGCTC
>JALVCY010000470.1 GCA_027009605.1 Saprospiraceae bacterium | reverse complement strand
AGCAGAATGACATTCATAGAATCGTTTCCCCGTTTTCGCTGACTCCTTTTATTCTTAATTTGACGGAGAAATCCTTTCGGGAAATCATACAGATTACCAATATTATCCACGAACAAATAAAAATGGATTCCGGGTATTTTAAGACCAAATGTTTCTTACTGTCCTTGGAGTTACTCTTGAACCGGTTGGCCGGTGAAGAAAGATATAGCCAGCCAAACGGGATAGAAGAAGATGTTTTAGTTAAGCGTTTTAGAGCCTTGCTCAAAGCCAATATCCACCGGCATCAGTCTGTGAGCTGGTATGCCCAAGAGCTTCATGTTTCGCCAAAATATATCAGCAACCGCATAAAAAAGAAAGTAGGAGTATCTGCTAAATCACTGATTACGAGAGCGTTATTAGTTTCTGTAAAGAAGATGCTGATCAATTCCAACCAAAGTATCAAGCAGATAGCGCTTAGCCATGAGATGGATTTGTCGTCGCTTGGGAAGCTTTTTAAAAAGCATGTAGGTTGCTCGATGATGGATTATCAGTCGGAGCAAAAATGACTGCCGGTTGTGGAGTTTTGCGTTGTTTTTATAGGATTGCGACGTGTAATTTTGTAAAAATGAAAATATGAAAAACTTAATTTTACTGCTTGGATTTTGGTGGACTTTTGGAATCTCATTGAATGCCCAATTTGTCGTATGCAACTCATCCACGACCAACAGACTAAACGATGTGTTTTTTCTTGATGAAAATATTGGGGTGGCTGTTGGTGAATATGGCACCGTGTTGCGGAGTACGGATGGCGGACTGAATTGGACGACAGTTTATGAAGGTAGTCCCTTCGTCAGCTTTACCAAAGTCCGGTTTTTTGACCAGCAGCATGGAATCGTGATTGGCAATGATATTTTGATAACGGAGGATACCGGACAGACTTGGGTAAGCCAAGGCAGTACCGGAGCTTTATTTTATGATATTGCCGTATTGAATCCTACCACTTGTGTTGTGTCTTCTGCGTATGGAGGGGTTAAGCTTATAAAATCCACAGATTTGGGCATGACTTGGGATACTTTGGTTTTAGATTCTGATTTAGGTTTTGCTATACTCAGTTTTGTCGATGAACAGGTTGGTTATGCCTGCCGGGGTGGTGGTGCAATTATGAATCAAATCCAAAAAACAACGGATGGGGGGATCACTTGGGCATCCTATTCGTCTAATCCGGGGACTGTTTTTTCAGTTATCGAAGCCTTGGCCTTTGTGTCAGAAGATAAAGGATTTTGGGGCGGATGGTACAATCCTAGTCTTCACAGAACCGAAGATGGGGGGCTGAATTGGGTTCAGGCTACGGTGACAGACACGGCAGGTCAACTTTTGTGGCCATCTAGGCCATCGCTTCTCGATTTTGATATCCAAGCTTCTAGACCCAATAGTTATTATGCTTGCGGTTATTTTGGGGAACTATATAAGTCTGTTGATGGTGGGGAGCATTGGGTTAGTTTGAATCCGGGAACAGATGTTAGCTTGTATGGCATTTTCTTTTTGAATGATAATTTGGGCTGGGTCGTCGGTGATGATGGATTGATTCTAAAGACTACGCAGGGAGGCGTTACCGCAAATGTAGGGTTGGATGCTATTAGGCTTGGGTTGTATCCCAATCCGGTTGATGCTATTTTACATTTGGATTTACCGTCCGGAGAAGTGATTCAGCAAATCCAAATTTCCACGATGTCTGGGCATGTTTTGGCTAGCTTTAAAAAAACTGAACAGGATATAGATGTGCATTTTTTGCCGCAAGGTGTCTATATGGTACAGGTTATTACTGAGAAGGGGCGGTATGGGCAGGTGGTGGTTCGGCGGTGAGTTTGCTCCGAAAAGTCCACTCTGCCAATAATTAAAGCAAGGAACAAAATTTTATTCTGTTTGCCATAAGTCTCCTTTCCGCAAGGGAGATTTAGAGGGTTAAGGATAAGGAGAAAACAGAATAAAATTTTGTGAAGCCAAGAATAAACCACTACATCTGACTTTTCGGTGTAAGCTTAGCGTTGAGTTTTTCCAGAAAGTCGCATGTAGTGGTCCTAAGGCTTGGTGGCGCAAATTCGCTTCGCTTATTTGCTACGTCTTGCAGCTAAAGCTACAAGGCCATTGTGGGGGCTTGTTCTTACTTCCCAATACAAAAAAAATTGGTACTGTCAGATTATTCCAAGCTCTTTTAGTAAGTCCTTTTTCATTCTACTTAAAGGTCTTTTCTCAAAATTGCTTTCCTCAATATAGACACCAAATGCCAGTCTATAAAGGTCGCTTTTATTGATAGTAGAACCCAATATTTTTTCTAAACTCATAAGATAATTTGTACCATAGTGGCGTTTAATTTCTATTAAATCTCTAATT
>JALVCY010000469.1 GCA_027009605.1 Saprospiraceae bacterium | reverse complement strand
ATCATTTTCTGCTTGCGTATTCACAGACACTAAATATCCGCCATTGGTGGCTGCTACATATTGTGCTTCATCCCAATGCAATTCTTCTTCAGATAAATAATAAGAGTGCCCGTTATATTCTCCAAGCAAAGTGTATCCGGCAATGGGGCCGCAACTGACTCCCCCGCCTTCTGTCGTTACCGTAATATTGAAAGAACATACTTCAGCATTGCCACAACTGTCTGTGGCACTGTAAGTTATGATGTGACTACCTTGCACAAATGCACTACCGGGAGCCGCGCCAACTGTTTGCGTAAGCGCAATCACATCACTGGCACAAGTGGTCGTAGGCTCCGGCAAATCCCAACTCACTACCACATCCAAAGAATCCGCCGGAATCACAGCATCTATATTTTCGGGACAGGTCAAAGTCAAACTAGTCGGTGGCGTACCCCCACAATCCATCTCTAAAATATACTTTTTATACACCCATTGATTGACCATCACCCATTGTCCATTCCAAAAATTCATGACCGCATAATCAGAAAGACTATCATTGCCATAACTCAAATCCAAAGTAACAGCCTGCCCATCGGCCCAAGCACCTTGACCTTCCACAGCTTCATCGGTATATCCGATAAAGACCATTTCGTTGCCTAAGTGCAATTGCACAAAGTCATTTTCATTTTTTGAATTCATCGTAACCAGATGTCCGCCGGCTGCTTCCGCAAAATCTTTGGCATCTTTCCAAGTAGAAGCCTCTTCGGACATATAATAACCATGACCTTCAAAATCACCTAAATGAACAAAGCCTGCTATATCGCCACAACTTGTATCGACCGGAGTCGTTACCGTTACTTTAAAAGTACATTCTGCCAAACTATTACAACTATCCACCGCTTGATATCCAATCGTATAAACACCGGCAATAAACGAAGACCCGGATGTCTCTCCACTAACTTGAGTGATAATTACCGTATCATCAACGATACAATTGGTCATCCCCGTCGGCAAATCCCATGTCATCGGTACACTCAATTGCCCTTGCGGAATTTCCTTCCAAATATCATCCGGACAAGTCAAGGTCATCTCACTTGTCAACTCCCCACAGGGCAACTCCACGATATGTTGGGCTTGCCTAAAATAATGATCCAAAATCCAAGCACCATCCCAAGGCAACATCACCCCAAAATTATGAGCAGCATCATTAGCCGCACACCAATCACAGTCACTATAATTCGTATATCCCAACGAATCCCCATTCATCCAATAGGGCTCGCCTTCTGTATCCAAGTCGGTCAACCCGATAAAAACCACATCGGATACCAAACCATGAATGAAGTCATTCTCAGCCTGTGAATTGATAGATACTAAGTTTTGACCATTCGCTTGCACCAAAGCATTGGCCTCTACCCAATTCGTCACTGTATCGGATAGATAATAACCGTGACCTTCAAACTCCCCAAGCTTGGTATAACCGGGCATCGGCATAGAACACGCATTTGGCGCTTGCGCAAAAGAAGCTATAGATGACAAAAAAAGGATGGAAAGGGCATAGAAGTAACGTAAAGTACTCATAGGATTGTCTGTTTTGTTTGTTAGGTAACAAAGGTCAGCCTTTAGACCCAAAAATCCAAAAAAAACACCCTTTTGCCTGTCACAAATAGCTTAAAATACCTTATTTTTAGGAGATATCGTATCGGGCTTTTAGTCTATATACGGAGAAAAAAGCACCAAACCGTGAATACGATACGGTTGTAGGGCTATTGATAACTCTTTGTAGGGCTTTACACACTACCCAACCGGTCGCCCAAAGCCAATCGCCCCCATCAACTGCCCAAAAGAAACGCCTTCATCATTGGGGGACAAATCCTTATGAAACAACAACTCAAAGTCTTTGGCCATAAACAAATACACCAAATCTACCAGCCAGCCATTTTGAAAAACCCCACCACTAAAAGCCACTTTCTTCACCCCCTGTTTTTGGGCAACTTCAAAAATATAATGAGCTAGACTGATGTGAAACTTGGCTGCCAAAAAAGTCGGGTCATAACCTTTGGCCTTGTCTTCCAGTAGCTTGGAGACGAGAAATTTTGGCAAGTGTTTGGGCAGGTCTTCCGACAAATAAGTATAAAAAGTAGTCGCGCCATTCTTCCTAAAGTATTGATAAGCAGCACTTTCTAAAAGCATGGCTGCTTCGCCTTCATAAGATTGGTAATCCATATCCAAAATAATACTCGCCGCTGCATCAAATAGCCGGCCGGCACTAGAAGATTGTAATAGATTGTCTTGCGACAAAAGCTGTTGATAAATGCGCCATTCTTCATCCGAAAACTTTCCTTTCAAACTTTCTGCCCCACCGCTAATTGCCAATGCTGAAATCCGGGGCTCCCTAGGCATCTTATCCCCCAAAATAAAATCATAATAGCCCAAATGCGCCACTCTTGTCACCTCTCCATTATCATATTCAAAAAACTCGCCACCCCATATTTGCCCATCATCCCCGTAGCCGGTACCATCCCATATAACCCCCAACACTTTCTCGTCCGTCTCCAATAATCCGTGCTCTCCTAACAGTGCATAAAAATGGGCTTGGTGATGTTGTACTTCGATAATTTCAGCACCCAATCGCTTTGCCAAGGCATAGCCATATTCCCTAGAAAAATACTTGGGATGTTTGTCCACCACAATCCATTCCGGTTGAGCATCAAACATAGTCAGCAGGTGATTTAGAGTCTTTTCATAGTTCTCTTGCGCATCCAATACATCGGTATTCCCCAAATATTGACTCACCAATACATTTCCGGAATGCAACAAAGTAAACGTACTCTTCAACATAGCTCCCATTGCCAATATCGTTTTTTGCGGAAGCGGAGTGGTTGCTGAATGCAAAAAAGAAGGCGCTAACCCTCGTGAGCGGCGTAGGATGATTTTTTGATATTTGACAATACTGTACTGCACCACACTATCGTCTTGCGCCAAAACTATTTCTCGATTATTTAATAATATTAAATCTGCAATTTGAGATAGATACCGGATGGCCTGTTCATCTTGATAAATAATCGTAGAACCACTAATATTCCCACTAGTCGCCACTATGGGCAAGCCAAATTCACGCAAAAGCAATTCATACAATGGCGTATAAGACAACATCACACCGACCCGATTTAAGCCCGGCGCTATCTCTTCATAAGCTGTTTGCGACACCCGATCAGCTTCTTTAATCAGACTCAGCAAAACGATAGGGCTGCTCACACTTTGCAACTCTAACATCTCTACCGCATCCACTTCCACATCTTCAGCGAGTTGAAAAAGATCCGGATGCATCAAAGCCAAAGGCTTAGTAGGCCGATGCTTTAACTTTCGCAAACGATTGATACTCAAGACATTAGACGCATCGCAAGTGAGTAAATACCCCCCCATGCCTTTAATGGCTACAATCTTCCCGGCCTTCCAAGCTTGTACAACTTGTAAAATTTCATCACCTTTCGGCAAAAATTGCCCATCCTTCCAAAGTGACAGGTCAATAGCACAATCCGGACAAGAATTAGTTTGAGAATAATATCTCCGGTCTAAAGGATCATCATATTCCGCCTGACAAGTAGGACACATTTGAAACGGAGCCATCGTCGTCGTCGGCCGGTCGTAAGGCAAAGAATTAATAATAGAATATCGCGGCCCGCAATTGGTACAAGTAATAAATGGATACAAATACCGGTGATTAGTTGGGTCATACAATTCTTCCCTACAGTCCGAGCACATCGCAAAATCAGGAGTCACCAAAAGCTTGGTATCACCCGACTCTTCACTCCGGATAATATCAAATTGTTGAAACTCTTCCAAAGCTATTTCTGCCAAGTCCGAGTGAGTAACTACAGAGAATTTTGGTTTTTCCGCAAGGATACGACTCAAGAACAAAGTAGCCGTTTCCGGCTCGGTGCTCACTCGAATATGGACACCATCTGAAGTGTTATTGACCCATCCGCACAAACCCATCTCCATCGCCAATTTGTAAACAAAAGGCCGAAACCCCACCCCTTGAACGATACCTTCAATATGAATGTGATAAGTCTTCATGTCACTTCGTGGATAGATTTGGCCAAATCAATAATGGTCTCAATGGCCGCCGGCACACAAGCTTCGACCTGCTCACTCATATCCGTCGTCATCGGCATGAGTGCTTCCACCGAAATAGTCACCAAGTGTAATTCAGGCATTTTACCCAAGATAAACAAGGCTTCAATCATATCCTTCAAACCCACATCATGGACACTCAAGGCATTGGGAAAATCCGATGCAAACTTAGGCTTCAGTGTTTTAATCGTCCCGCCCGGTGCGCCGTCCATCGTCGCATCCACAAAAATGACTTTTCCATAATCATCAAATACATTCATCAAGAAAAAACCACCGGTACCCCCGTCCAATACATCTATAAAGTCCGGTCGCTCCATCTCCGCCATACGATGTACAATGTGTACCCCCACGCCTTCATCTCCCATCAGATAATTCCCAATCCCTAAGATTAAAATCTTATTGGACTTGTCTTCATCCATATTGTAATCATCCGTTCCTTGAAGTCTCTCAAATCTTTTATCTTTCATTTTTCTTATTTTTTCTCTTGTAGTTAGCCTCGGTACCAGCCGTCGGTATCAGCCCTCGGTAGCAGCCAAATTTATTTGGCTGATCACAAAGAGCGCAGCGAGTTTGTCACCACTCTTACCCCACTCCCGAATAAATTCGGAAGTACCACCCGTTGATAACAGCCTCGGTAGCAGCCAAATTTATTTGGCTGATTACAAAGAGCGCAGCGAATTTGTGACCACGCTTACCACTCCCGAATAAATTCGGAAGTACCACCCGTTGATAACAGCCTCGGTAGCAGCCCTTGGTAGCAGCCAAATTTATTTGGCTGATCACAAAGAGCGCAGCGAGTTTGTCACCGCACTCACCACTCCCGAATGAATTCGGAAGTACCAGCCACCAGCTACAGCCCTTGGTAGCAGCCCTTGGTAGCAGCCAAATTCATTTGGCTGATCACAAAGAGCGCAGCGAGTTTGTGACCGCACTTAACCTAGCTCCCGAATGAATTCGGAAGTACCAGCCGTTGACAACAGCCTCGGTAGCAGCCAAATTCATTTGGCTGACCACAAAGAGCACAGCGAGTTTAGGGCTACACTTACCAGCCCCCGAATGAATTCGGAAGTACCAGCCACCAGCTACAGCCCTTGGTAGCAGCCCTTGGTAGCAGCCAAATTTATTTGGCTGATCACAAAGAGCGCAGCGAGTTTGTCACCACTCTTACCACTCCCGAATAAATTCGGAAGTACCAGCCGTCACAAGCAAAGATAAAAAAAGGTCGATTAACCCAAGCTAATCGACCCATATAAATCTTTTTAAGCGGTAAAAAATTAAGCAACGTCATCCACCTTATCCGCCAATTCTTCATCTTCTAATTTTCTCAAAAAAGTTTTAGACATTCTTTCTCTTCGCACAAATTTGTAACCACTCACCATAGATGATGTCTCGCCTCGTCCTTCTAACCAATCATGGAAAATCACCAAATAAACATGCACTATCACAAACAAAGCAAACACCCACATCAAAACATGATGAATCCGTCGAGCCATAAAGTCACCTCCTAAAAATTCGGGTACCCAACCAAACATCTTGGGAAACCACCAAGTAGCATTGTCTGCGAACAAACCAAATCCCGTAAAAACCATCGCCAAGGCAACAAAAAACATCGCAATATAAGAAAATGCCGCCACTCGATTATGACCTACGCTTACTTGAGACAAATCTTCTCCTCCCTTTTCCGGAAGGAGCAAAATATCATGCTTCAAGACATGACCAAAATTTTTCCTAGCCTTTTTGCTGAAAGGCAGAAAGGCTTTCAATCTCGCATATCTGTTACCTACAAATGCCCAGTATAGTCTCATCAACATGACCGCCACAAAAATATAAGCGGCAGAAAAATGAACAGCCCTTACAGTACCAAACCAGTAAGAATTATAGGCTTCAGCACCGGACATAATCGCCGGCGGCTTCGCAATCAAATAGCCGGTAACAGCCAACACCACAATAGCTAAGGCATTGAGCCAGTGGAAGATACGCACGGGCAATTCCCAAACATATACTCTTTTATAGTTTTTTGTAGCCATAATCCTAAGTCTTTAGATAGTACAAACTGAGATGTTATCCACTTGCGTAATGTGCTTGCCATGCTCATCATACAAATGCACAGAACAGGCAATACAGGGGTCAAAGGAGTGGATAGTTCGAATGATTTCTAAAGGCAAATTCTTATCCGCTACCGGCGTCCCCAACAAGGTGGACTCATACGCTGAACGCTGCCCTTTGGGATCTCTAGGAGATGCATTCCAAGTAGAAGGCACGACTTGTTGATAATTAGCCGTTTTTCCATCTTTAATAACAATCCAGTGTGCTAATGCACCCCGTGGAGCTTCAGAAAATCCAACGCCCTTAGCCTCTGCCGGCCAAGTAGAAGGCTCCCATTTCTCCATATTAGCCATCCGCGTATCGCCATTTTTAATATTGGCAATCATTTGATCGTAAAACTCCAATCCCCATTTAGCGGATAATTTAGCGCAAATCGCTCTAGCTGCCGTGCGTCCCAAGGTTGAGAATAATGCTTCTGCCGGTACATCCAAATATTTCAACACAGCAGTCACTTCTTCGACCGTCTCTTTATCCCCTCTTACATAATTCACCAAGACTCTTGCCAAAGGCCCTACTTCCATAGGCTTTCCTTGCCAACGCGGTGTCTTAATAAAGCTATACTTTTGATTAATGTCCAAATGCTCATACGGTGGTTTCGGCCCGGTGTAGTTAATATTGGTCTCTCCTTCCCAAGGATGCTTACCGGCATTGCCGTCACCGGAATAATCATACCACGAATTATTCACAAACTCCTGAATATCGTCATTTCTATGATTCACTTCATGGACTTTCGTCAAATCTCTATCTAGAATAACACCGGACTTAAATTTGAATGTACTCGGGTCTCCAAATCCATTGGTAGGATATTCTCCGTAGCTCATATAGTTACCAAATCCTTTACCAATGGCTCCCCAATCCTTATAATAAGACGCAATCGCCAACAAATCAGGTATATAAACTTGCTCAATAAACCGTTTGCCATCTTCTAATAATCTACGCACATACGCCAACCGCTCTGCGTTCAAACCACCGGGACTTTCCGTATTGATTGCGCAAGCCATCCCTCCTACCAAGTAGTTAGGGTGTGGATTTTTACCACCAAAGATGGTGTGTACTTTAACAATTTCTTTTTGCCATTCCAAGGCTTCGAGATAGTGTGCAACACCAATAAGATTGACTTCCGGTGGAAGTTTCATTTGCGGATGTCCCCAATATCCATTGGCAAAAATACCCAATTGTCCACTCTCGACAAACTTCGTCAAGCGCTTTTGCAAATCAGAGAAATACCCCGGTGAACTTTTAGGCCAATTTGAAATACTTTGTGCTATCCGGGAGGTCTCGGCAGGGTCTGCTTTTAGAGAAGCGACCACATCCACCCAGTCCAAAGCATGCAAATGATAAAAATGCACGACATGATCATGCTGATAAAGAGCCGAAATCATCATGTTTCTTACCAACTCAGCATTAGGTGGAATCTTTATCTTTAGAGCATCTTCGACCGCACGCACCGAAGTCAGTGCATGAGCAGTAGTACAAACCCCACAAGTCCTTTGCACAAATGCCCAAACATCTCTTGGGTCTCTACCGCGAACCACATTTTCTAATCCCCGTACCATTGTACAAGAAGACCAAGCATCTGTAATCACCCCGTTTTTCACCTCTGCTTCTATTCGTAGGTGACCTTCGATTCGTGTTATAGGATCAACAACTATTCTTTCAGCCATTTTTCTTTAATTTTGGTTTAGTTTTTTAATTTGAATTGGATTAAGCATCTAAATGAGCATCGTTTTCTTTTCCTCTATTAATGCGCTTGGATACTGCCTTCTTTTTAGCAATAGTAGATGCAATCGCATGTGCTGCTACACCAACCGCCACTGCTCCGACTGCCGTTTTACCAATCTTATCGGCCGTAGCTTCTATTCCGAACCCCGGCAAACTCGTTAAACGCTCATAAAGGGGACCATTATCCCAAAAATCATCTTCACTGCAACCAATGCAACCATGACCGGATTGAATCGGATAGCTCACACCATTGTTCCATTTCATAGAACCACACGAATTGTAGGTCATTGGTCCCTTACAGCCTACTTTATATAGACAATACCCTTTCTTTGCATTTTCGTCATCAAACGTTTCTGCAAAGAGACCGGCATCATAATAAGGCCGGCGATAACAACTATCATGCACTCGCTTAGAATAAAATGCCTTAGGTCGGTTTAGCCTATCCAATTCGGGCAACCGACCAAAAGTCACTACATGCACGATGACCCCGGCCATTACTTCACCGATAGGAGGACAACCCGGCACCCGAATGATGGGTTTATTCTTGATAATCTTATGTATTGGTGTAGCCTGTGTAGGATTTGGATGTGCTGCTTGGACACAGCCATTGGAAGCACAACTTCCCCAAGCAATAATGGCTTTGGCTCCTTCTGCCGCTTCTTTCAATTGCTCCAAAGCGGTTTTACCGGCAATGCAGCAATATTGACCGTGATCACCCAAAGGCACGGAACCTTCCACACAAAGAATGTATTCGCCATGATATTTTTTCATGGTATCATGCTTGGCTGCTTCGGCTTGCGCTCCGGAAGCGGCCATCAAGGTCTCTGTATAATCCAAGGAGATTTTATCCAAAAGAATATCCGCTACTATCGGGTGATCCGACCGGATAAACGACTCACTACAGCAAGTACATTCTTGATAATGCTCCCAAATCACCGGCAGCCGGGGCTTCGTTTCCATTGCGCCTGCAATCTGCCCGACAGCAGACTGAGACAGCCCCATGTAGGCGGCCATATAGGTCGCAAATCTCATAAAATCACGCCGAGAATAGCCATGTTTTACCATTGCTTCAAAATAGGTTTCTCGCTTCTTATCTGTAGCCATACGAAATGTTTTTACCATGAAAAATGTGATACACATCACAAATGTATTAAAAAAAACATATTTTTTTG
>JALVCY010000468.1 GCA_027009605.1 Saprospiraceae bacterium | reverse complement strand
CACAAATTGAACGCGGAAGGCAATTAACGGTGTAACGGGTGGACAGTGTCCAAACCACTAAGATATTTTAAACCACGAAAGACACGAAATACACGAAAAACACGACATTTTTTAACCACGAAAGACACGAAAACCACGAAAGCCCCTTGAACGTCCGAAGGACATTGAACGCCCGAAGGGCAAATTGAACGTGCGAAGCACAAATTGAACACGGAAGGCAATTAACGGTGTAACGGGTGGACAGTGTCCAAACCACTAAGATTTTTTAAACCACGAAAGACACGAAATACACGAAAAACACGACATTTTTTTACCACGAAAGACACGAAAAACACGAAAGCTCCTTGAACGTCCGAAGGACATTGAACGCCCGAAGGGCAAATTGAACGTGCGAAGCACAAATTGAACACGGAAGGCAATTAAATGTCCGAAGGCAAATTTTTGGAATTCTTTTCTTTAACAAAAAAAAGCAATTATTCAGCGTGAATCATTTTGGCTAAAAAATTCTTTTTATCTCAAATGACTTGTGCCGGGTAGTTACTTAAAAATTAAAAATTAAAAATCATGAGACTTTTAGTACTATTAATTTTTCTTTCCGGATTCTTTTTTGCGAAAGCACAAACCTATACGCCTATGGCTGAAGGGGAGCGGTATTGGTGGTATAAAACGAGAATAGATGATGGTGCTTGCCGGCCCCAAAGTGGATTTATGATGGGGGTGTCTGAAGATACGCTAGTCAACGGGCTGGCCTATAAGAAGTTGTTTAGTTATGATGTATCCGGCAGTAATTCGGATTGTATGCCCGGGGACTGGCCTTGCTATCATTTTGATTATCCTACTAAGGTTTTAGGTAGGAGGTTAGTTGGTTTGATTCGGGATGATATTCCTTCACAGAAGGTGTATTTTTTGCCGCTTGTCGATTCTTTGCTGGATGCGCCGAGATTTTGTAGTGATGAAGAATTTTTGTTGTTTGATTTTGGATTGAGTCAGGGAGATAGCCTGAATGAGTGTTTGCGCAGGGCTATTGAGCCAAGGGATTCGACCACCACGGAGCTATGGGGAATGGTCGATACGATTACCGAAAAAATGTATGAAGGAAAGATGCGTAAAGTGTTGAGTACCAAAGGGAAAGGTGTTTATTGTGGGCTTCTTTACGGTCCGGTACACTTGGATATTATTTCCGGAGTGGGCATTGATGGGATGGGGCTTTTTCAGATGAACGGCTTGTATAAAGCGGGTAATGGTCTTTCTACCGATTTGACCGGTTTTTGTGAAGGCAACTGGGCAGATTGTAATATTATCTCTTCTACGGCGGATGTTTTTGCCTTTGGCCAAGCGGTGGTCTCTCCCAATCCGGTCTCTGATTATTTAAAGGTTTCGTTGCCGGCAGCTTACGCCAATCACGCTAACCTGTATTTTTATGATGTCGCAGGGCATTTTCTCCGAAAGGAAAAAATACTAGAAACCGAAATAGATGTGAGTACCTTGCCTAAAGGGTTGGTTTTTTATGATATTCGTAGTGATGGATTGGTGATAGGCCGGGGGAGCTTGGTGGTCGAGTAAGTCAGCAAGCCCGTAAGTCAGAATCAGAATTTTCAGGATTATAGAATGAGCAGAATTTCGGTGTCGTCAATGAAATTCGACGTGCGCAGTCATTCTGAAAATCAGACTGAAAATTCTGATTCCGACAAAAAAGGACTAAAACAACCCAAAGATTTCTCCATCATCATTGATGTCAATTTGCTCCGCTGCGGGAATCGCCGGCAGCCCGGGCATCCGCATCATGGCTCCGGTGATAGGGACGACAAAGCCGGCTCCGGCAGCAATCTCTATTTCTCGAACGGTAATCACAAAATTCTTGGGGCGACCGATAAGCTTGGCATTGTCGGAGAGTGATTTCTGGGTTTTGGCAATACAAACGGGGACGTTGTCTAGGCCTAAAGCGCTGATTGTCTTTAAGTTGCGTTTGGCTTGAGCGGTAAATTCCACGCCTTTGGCACCATAGACTTTTTTGGCCACCGCTTCAATTTTCTTCACGATGGGGGAGTTCCAATCATAAATAGGAGTGAATTTGCCTTTGGTTTCTTTGACCGCTTGGACGACCTTTCTGGCTAAGTCCTTGGTGCCGGCACCGCCTTTGGCCCAACCGTCAGAGACGGCCACCCGGTATCCTTTTTTCTCGACGTATTCTTTGACTAGGGCAATTTCTTCTTTGGTGTCGGAGACAAATTTATTGATGGCCACGACCGGTGTGATATTAAAATGTCCGGCAGTTTCCAAGTGCTTGTCCAGATTGGCCAGACCTTTCTTTAAGGCTTTTAAATCCGGAGTCGTTAGTTCTTTTAGGGAAGCGCCCCCGTGATATTTTAGGGCA
>JALVCY010000467.1 GCA_027009605.1 Saprospiraceae bacterium | reverse complement strand
TGTAGGGACATCCGGTTTGTAGGGACATCCGGTTTTGTAGGGACGCACGGCCGTGCGTCCCTACAAAACCGGCCGTGCGCACCTACATGCCGACCGTGCGTCCCTACATACCGGGTTCGTTTAGTACAAATTATCCGTATCTTTGCACTTTAGCCAAAGTACCCAACTATTTATGGAAAATCTAGTTCTTTTTGACGACCCAGTAAGAGAAGCCCTCCTGCCCCTGACCTTTTACCGTCCCTGCTCAGAAATTAGAGTCGGCATCCTGACCATTCGAGAAAAATGGGAGAAAATCCTAAACCTTAAAGCGTCCCACCTGACACAGGACTACCTGAGCCGCAAATATCCTTTGCACATCGAACAAAACAACTTGTTTATTGCCGGCCATGTACTCCCCACCCCCGACTTGCTCGACAAAATCGCCCAACTCCAACCCAAAGACTGCTTAACCTTTAATGGCCGGTTGATTGCCGCCTTTATTCCCGGCATGCTCTTTCCACAGAGCCGGAAAATTCCTTTTAACGACTTGGAAATCACGGAGTTAGACCACATCCAATCCATCCAACGTCCGGCTGATATCTTTTTGCAAAATGAAGCCCAAATCCAAGCCGATTTTGACATCATCACCCAAGGCAGGACTTCCCAACCGTTACCCGAAGCGACTAGGCTAATAGGCCATCACCCGGTATTTATCGAAGAAGGTGCCGAAGTGCTGGCCTTGTCCATCAATACCACCGACGGCCCGGTCTATATTGGCAAAAACGCCTTGATTATGGAAGGAGCCGTACTTCGCGGACCGGTTGCTTTTTGCGAAAGCGCCGTCGCCAAAATGGGTGCCAAAATCTACAAAGGAACCACCATCGGCCCTTGGTCAAAAGTCGGGGGCGAAATCTCCAACACCGTCTTTTTTGGCTATTCCAACAAAGGTCATGACGGTTATTTGGGCAATAGTGTCATCGCCGAATGGTGCAACTTTGGCGCAGGTAGCAGCAATTCTAACCTAAAAAACAACTACTCCCCCATCAAAGTCTGGGACTATACCCAAAACGATTTTGTGCAAACCGGACTCATCTTCCACGGACTCATCATGGGCGACCACAGCAAATGCGGCATCAATTCCATGTTCAATACCGGCACGGTCGTAGGTGTCCATGCCAATATAGCCTTAAGCATTTTTCCGCCCAAATTCATCCCATCCTTCTCTTGGAATGTGGATGCGGCAACCACGATTTACCTACTTCCCCAGGCCATCGAAACCGCCAAAAGAGTGTTGGCTCGACGAAACATCGAACTCACCAAGGCCGACCATAGCATCATCGAACACGTATTCCGATTGACCCACACCTATAGAAAGTCCTTTGAGCCCGATGACATTTACTAAGCTGCAAAAACTAGGGTCTTATCTTTGGCCGACCCTGCTTTACTCCGGCAAAGACGTGGAAGGCAAACCGATGGAACTGCATCTCACCAAGGGGCGATTGCGGCTGCAAGTGGAAGATGCGATTTATTCCTATGACGATTTGTATCATGTTTTTCAGCGGGCATTTGCGCAAGTGGAGTTGCCGGATTCCGGGGCAAGAGCGTTGATTTTGGGATATGGCTTGGGCAGCATTCCGTATATTTTGGAACGCCATTATGGCCGTCAATACAAATACACCGGCGTAGAATATGACCGGACTGTTATTTCGCTTGCGCAAAAATATGCCACGCCCAGATTAAAGTCTCCGGTGGGTCTATTGCAGGTGGATGCGTTGGTTTTTATGGATCGAAACCGCCAAGTATATGATTTTATCTGTGTAGATATTTTTCATGGTGGGCAAGTTCCTGCTTTCGCAAAAGATGATGACTTTTTGGTGGATTTATCCAATTCGCTTGCGCCAAACGGGCTTTTACTCTTTAACTACATGAAGGCAAATCAGGCGGATTTTGATGCTTTTTACCAACGCTTTTTGGCTGTTTTTCCGCAAGGTCGATATTTAGATTTGGAAAGTAATTTTGTTTTGGTGAATAGGTAAGTAACTTAAGTTTCGGTGCATCGGTGCATCGGTGTAGCGGTTTACCGGTATAGCGGCTGGATGGTTAAGGATAATAGGGCTGAGTTCACTCCTAAAAGTATTCTGATGCAAAACCGCCAAATTTTATTCTGTTTGGAGATTTTGTTCAATTGTTGAGTCCGCTCCGAAAAGTCACTACAGTCAAAAATTGAAGCACACAAAGGTAGTATCTAACTCATTGGTAATCAATATCTAAGTGAATCCTTAGTGGCATCTTCCTGTACTTAGTGGTTAGGCATTACATTTTTCCTTACCACAAAGATTACTTTAGAATACACTAAGACTACACTAAGAAAAAAGGAATCTATTTAGGACTTCTAC
>JALVCY010000466.1 GCA_027009605.1 Saprospiraceae bacterium | reverse complement strand
GTTTGTAATCGGCATTGTGGGGATTCAGCACCACCAGCTCTTCAAATAGGCTGACTTCTTTTTGGAAGAGTTCCAAAGCCGCTTGCACTTCGCCTTTTTCTTTATAAATAGAGCCCATTCTTTCGTATGATACAGCTACATTACGAGAGTCATCCAAGCGTTCAAAAATCTCCGAAGCCCGCTCATAATACGCCATCGCCTTTTCAAAATCTCCGGTATTTCTATAATAATCACCTAGGTTATACAAAGCAAATCGCCCAATCCAATCATCATCCCGCTGAAAATAATCCAAGATGCTTTCTGCATAAGCGGGATACTGATGGTCTTTCAAGTAGGATTCATTTTCTCTGTCAAAGATAGATTCCAGTGTAAGACGAAGTTCTTGGGTGTTTCCTAAATCCGGCTGCAGACTTTTTCGGACCAAATCCTGGAGTAAGGGATGCATCTTAAACCGGACGTGGTCTTCATCTTTGTCCAACCACCCCATCCGGTATAATTTATTTAAGACTTTGGTGCTGTCTAATGAAAACAGGGTTAATAATTGCTCCTTGGCTATAAACTCCGGCGGCAAGATCGAAAAATAGCGCAGGAGCTTGCGATGCATCTCGTCAGTGACTTCTTCCGGCCGAAACATCGCCATCAAATACCGGTCAATTCGCTCTCTTTTTTCGCTGTCCGAGAATTCCGCATGGAGACCGATTTTGACCTTTCCCTGGCCCACGGGATAAAGCTCATCTGATTTTTTGAGAAGATCTAGTAAGTCTTGGACAGACCAGTCGTTTTCCCTGGCGAGCCGGGCGGTCAACTCAACCAGCAAGGTGTGCCTGTTGATGTGCGTCATTAAATCTTCCAATTGTCCGACGCCTTGAATCTTTGGGTATATATCCAAGAAAAGTGCTTTTGCATCGGACATTTCCAGCTCATTGACGCGCAAGTGCGCAAAGTCCTCGGGCAGGACACGACTGGTAATGAGTACCTTCCATGGAATCCGCTTGATATCGTACTCTATATCTCCAAATTCTTCCAGTTTATTGACATTATCAATGATGAGCAGGTTATTGCGTCTGTCATTGACCAAATAATGGATGAGATACTCAAAGTTGGACTGATTGTCAGGTTTTTCGTTGTAGTCCAAGTGTAGCGCAGCGCCAAGCTGGGTGGTTAGCTGATCTTTGATGCTCTTGGTGACGGTAATCCAGGCGATTTGGTCGTAGGCACTTTGGTACTGGATTTGGCGGATGTAGCGGGCGGCTACGGCGGATTTACCCATGCCGCCGAGACCATTGACGATGAGGAGTTGGTGCTTCTCTTGGAGCTTTTGGTGCAGGTCTTTAAGGAGTTGGGTGCGTCCTTTAAAGTACTGTGGGTCTGGTGGTGGGTTGGTAATGAATTTTAGGTTTTCAAGTAATTGTTGTTGTTGTTTAGGTGGAAGCTGTTGGACATATTGATTAATGGTGATGGTAGATCCTTGGATCCCACTGATGACGAGATTGTTATTGCCATCTACTTGGACCGATTGAAGTACTTTTTGCAGCTCTTTTTGCGGAAGTGCGGCAAGGATTTTTTCCAGTCGGTCTTCTATGTTTTTATTCCGGTCAGCCAGATCACTAATAGCATCATTGGCCTTCTCAATGTCTTGTATCACCTTTTTCTGCCTTTCGGAAATCTTAAATATGGTTTCTTTGTAGTGGGTTTCGATATCCAGTTTGCGCAAAATGGGGTCCGCCTTTGCTTTCGCTAAAAATAATTGGTAAAAGTCATTGACTTGTTCCTTTTTAAAGTCTTGTACGTTGGGGTTTTGCCGTAAGGCCTTGGCCAACTTATCTTCATCGAAGTCCAAAAAGAAGCTAAATTCGACCAAGAACTCAACCAACTCCTTAGACCAAATAAAGTGATAGCCGGAAGGATCTCCTTCGGGGATGTTGAATGTTTCCCTATAAGCATCAACGGTTTGGTTGATGACCCGGTTAAGCCTTTCGGTAAAAGTCTGTTCGGTAAGCCCGTCAAAGGCTTTATTGGCCAATTTGGCAAAAAGGGTGGACGCCAGTTTGCCGGAAATCCATGTAGTGATGCCCATGACGCTATTGAGATTTAATTTACGGAATTAGAAGCAGACCAATAGCTATGGTAACTGTTTGCGCTCCTCTTGTTTTTGCACTAAAATGCCCTTTTGCCCCAAAACAGGAGTAGCTACAACTGTTACATTACAAGCAGACTAATAGATATGCAATGACAGCTGGACGGACGAATATAAGGAGTTTTTTGGAAACATCACTCAACAAATCGGCCCCCCATCCCCACTATACAAACAAGACAAGCCATCAAAATAACCGCCAAGCCTCTATCTTTGGCCCCCAATCCGGTAATATGAAACGACTTTGGGATTTCCTGTTTTC
>JALVCY010000465.1 GCA_027009605.1 Saprospiraceae bacterium | reverse complement strand
AAGCCAATTGAACCCAAAAATTATGTCCAATCTGATAGAAAACATAAAGCAAAGCTTCTTAGAAGAGCTAGAGCATCTATTGACTATTTTGCCTAGTTTGGCCATTGGCGCTTTGGGCTTTTTGGTTGCTTGGTTTTTAGCGAACCGGCTAAAAAAACTAGCAAGCCGCTATCTCTCCAAGCGGATGGACGACCCCTTATTAGCTAATTTTATTGCCAAAATCATCAAGGTATTTATTCTCATTGGTGGTGGATTATTTTTTTTAAGGCAAATTGGCTGGGGAGATGCGGCTTTGGGGATTATGGCGACGGCCGGTTTGGGGGCTTTTGTGATTGGATTTGCCTTAAAAGACTTGGGGGAGCATTTTTTGGCCGGGATTATCATGGCCTTTCAGCGTCCGTTTAGGGTGGGGGACACCATCGAAGTCACCGGCATACAGGGGGTGATTAAGGGCTTGTCCTTGCGGGAAACCCATGTCAAGACCTTTGACGGCAAAGACGTGTATATTCCCAACGGCATTATTTTAAAAAACCCTTTGTTTAACTTCACCATTGATGGATTTCTAAGAAATGATTTTGTGATTACTTTGGCGCATGACGCCCCCGTAGCGCAAGCCATCGAAATTGTCCAAAACGTATTAGCCCATACAAAAGGTGTTTTAGCCCGGCCCAAATCTCCAACGGTAACGATAGCCGGAATAGATTTAAACGGGTTACAATTAAAAGTACTGTATTGGATAGATACCACCGCCCCTTTTTCCGGCACAGACATCAAAAAGAATTTAATTACCCAATCCGTCAAAGCCTTGCGGGAAAATCATTTTGACCTCCCCAAAACCGGCATCGACATCCACCATATCCAATAAGCAGGGGCGAATTGTATGCGTCTGCCGACAGGGGTGATTATTCATTCTATGGTATAAACTAGCGTATAATTTCCTCCCCATGCTGTACCACCTTGCTCTTCATAAGTATGCTTTTCAAATTTATTCCCATTTAGCGTCAAATCAAGTAAACCATCATCTCTGAAGGGGTCTTTTTCTACGATTGTAATAGGGATGTAACTTTTTTCACTTAATGGGATATTAGGAATTGATGTTAAATCTACGACATCTCCCGTTTTCATTGGATAGGCTGACAAATATTCAGTACCATCAATTTTTAAAGTAATCTTGTCCGTACCACTAATTTCTTGTTGTTTGTGACAAATCAATCTGTTGAAAATCAGGTTTGATGCTGTTGGTGGCTCGCTTTCTGGTGTGAATTGGTCTTGAGAAGCAGAGCTTCCATAATTATTTGCTGTTTCAATGGCCACTTGTTCCTGTTGTTTTCTTTTTTCTTGTTCTCTTTGAATGGCAGAGATATGGCTTTTAGCTGCTTTTAAAAAAGAACCATTTGGATTATTCGTAATGTAAATCACATAACCATCTATTGAGTCTGTCCTAGTAGCAATTACCCAATCTTCTAAATCTTTTTTTCGTGCTTTTAATCTTTTGTACTCGTTGTTGACAAATTCTTTTACTTCGGGGTTTAATTTCTCGCTTTGTGGAGGTATCCCGATGATTGCGACTTCTTGTTTTAAAACATCAATGCTGTCTGCCAAGTTATTTGCTCCGCTAAGAAGTGTGGTTAATCGGGTTTGGTATTTTTGGTTAAATTTTTGATTTTCACTTTCTTGATATTTTTGAAAGCCAAAATACCCTCCAATTCCCAATATAGAGATGATGCCGATGATGATGATGATTTTTTTTCCCATGATTTTCTTTTTTTATTGGATGATTGCTGCCTGTTTTGATGTATGATTGAATACTGTTGGGTTCTTGGGTTTGCATTTTTTTTAGCCCACAATAAGACGTCGAATATAAAGATAACTGAAAGAAAATGAATTTACAAAACATAAAGATTATAACTAATAAAACAGGCTTTTTATCCTACAAATTACGGATTTGGGTGGCAGCCCCTTCTGTTTTGTCTGGTGTGTCGGACTATGAAAAGCAATAATGCCTGTGTATAATAAGTATCGACAGTTTCAAGCAAACCCCACGATTTTCAAAATTTACCATTGGCTCGAAGCCGTTCGCCAAGACGCCCATCCTATGAAGCCCAACTAAATTGAATTTTAGAAATCTCCCCGGAAACCAACCACAGGAAGGGCGAATAGCAGCGCCCCAAAACATAATAGCGAATGTAGAATATCGAATACAGAAAGCCCAATCGAGTCAGGAATGAAATCAGCTGTTGAAACCGCCCCCAACAAAAAAAAATCCAAAGAAACCACCCATTTTTCCCAATTTATTATTATCTTAACGCCGAAAACAAAATTGCTGCAAAAGTTTAATACAAATTATTTCAAGAAATTGGATGACTTTTTTGCAAAAAAAAGGATTCTAATATCACGAA
>JALVCY010000464.1 GCA_027009605.1 Saprospiraceae bacterium | reverse complement strand
GCAAAAAAAGGAACACTCCTAAAAGGCAAAACCGCCTACGGCTGTAGCCGCTGGAAAGAAGGCTGTGATTTTAAATTTCTGTTCTCCGATATTTATGCGCAAGCTAAGGGACGGAAATTGACGCGGGAATTGGTTTTGGAGATTATTGGGGGGAAGTAGCTTTAGGTGCTTGGTAGTAGCCAAATTTATTTGGCCGAAAATTCTTCGTCCCAAATGAAATTGGAACTATGCTATGGGGTGGATTATTGTGGACTGAACAAGCAAGTTTTTGGTAAATAGTTCTTCTTTTGTTAATAATGGATTTATCTATTATCTTATTATCTTATGATAAAAAAAATGTAATTGATATTGATTTTTATTTTTATAAGTTGTACCTTTGCGCCAAGAGTTCAGTTGTATTTTTTAAATCTTAAATCTTAAAACAATGAAAAATATTTTCTTTCTTTCTTTCTTTCTTTCTTTCTTCTGTCATGTTCTAAAGATTCTGAAAGCTTAAAGCTAGATGACACTAAGTTGATATCGAATTCAACACAATTTGATGGTTTGAAATGCGTGGATGGACGTTTAGTATTTTCTGACGAAAATTCTTTTGAGAGCGTCATTAAGTACTTATATGAGCATCAGGATGACCCATATAAGTTGGATGAAATATCTGGTTTTACTTCGTATTTAAAGGCATTTGATGAGTTAGCGGACAATGACTTTAAACAGTATGAAAGTTATCCAAACTTGGTGCGTTTTGTAGATGGGAATGATATTGGAGAGACACTAGAGCCAGTTGTGGAGTTTGAACTTCTAAAAAGCGTTCTTAATGCCGATGGAATTGTCCAAATTGGAAACGTAATTAAAAAATACTCCAATAAGTTTGTTTATTCAACAAAAAATGTTAACTCCATACCTTTGTTGATTAGTAATCGTTATTCTTCGATAACTGATGTAAAAGTGACTCCGATCCAAAGAATAGAGACTAGAGCAGATATGGGTGTTGATAATAGAGCCGGTTTTTTTGGATTTTGCTCTACTCTTTTTTCCTGGTCAGACAAACGTAAAACAGAGGGACAAGCTGTTTCTATTTTTGAACCTGGTGGATTTTCTGAAATTTTTTTATTGGTACGTGCAAAGAGAAAGCGTTTTGGAAGATGGTGGCCAAGATTTCAGCGTAATTTAGCAATTCGGGGCGAAGGGAATTATAGTCAGTTAGATGATCTTTTTGGAAACGGAAGTGTGCACTATTCTTTTAATATTTCAGGACAAAGCGGGTATCGTCTTAAAAAGACTATTCAGTGGAGTTTCGGTATTCCATCTCCTTTTATTTTTGACAATAATAATACCTATCACGATTGTTTTGGTGATGGAGGTTGTTTTGTAATCATTAACTAAACTCAATTAAAAAAAATGCAACTGAACTCTTTTATTTATATCCTTTTTCTACTTTTATTTTACTTGCCGGGATTTGCTCAACAAACATGGACTTGTAGCGGACAAGTAGTTGATGCTTCCAGTCGTGAGCCGTTGGTTGGAGCAAATGTTTACACAATTGATTTCCGGTATGGAACGACTACGGATGAATATGGTCGCTATACACTAATGGTCAAAAATGAGTATAACGAATTGATTGCCAGCTATATAGGTTATCAGTCGGATACTTGTAGAAGAGTGAGTCAGGGGTGTTATTTCGAACTTCATACCCAATCACTGCGGGAAGTAGTGGTCAAGGCAGATAAGCAAGTAGTCCAAAAAGAATTAGGTACTTTTTCTCCGACGATGGAGCAGGTTAAGGCTTTGCCGACCTTGTTGGGGGATGTTGATATATTAAAGGCGATGACTTTATTGCCGGGTGTGTCGGGTGGTGTTGAAGGGAGTTCGGGGATGTTGGTTCGTGGTGGAAATCTAAGTCATAATCTGATACTTTTGGATGGAACGCCGGTGTACAATTCCAGCCATCTTTTTGGATTCATGTCTTCATTTAATCCGGATGCAGTCAAGCATGTGGAACTTTACAAGGGGGGATTTCCTGTTGTATATGGCGGGCGTTTGGCTTCTGTTTTGGGTGTGACGATGAAGGATGGTAATATGCGAAAATGGGCAGGGAATTTGTCAGCCGGCTTGGTCAATAGTAGTATGGTGGCAGAAGGGCCGATATGGAAAGATCGAGTGTCTTGTATGGTCGCCGGGCGTTTGTTTAGTTTAAGCCCCTTGCTTGGTTTAGGTAGAAAAACTTCTGATGAGAAATATGGGTATTGGGTATATGATTGGAATAGCAAAATCAAATTTAAATTGACTCAAAATCAAAGTTTATATTTTAGTTATTTTCAAGGTGTCGATTATTTTTTATCACAAGAATTTAATACTAAAAATCAAGTGAAGTGGGGCAACCGGGTGGCGAGTATTCGCTATAATAATCAGCTCTCTAGTCGGCTGTTTGCAGATTTTGGTGTGTACTATAATCACTATAGGTACGGGGCGAATTATGAAAATACACCCATTGATGAAACTTCGATATTAGCTGTCAAGAGTACGATTGATGATTGGACAGAAAAAATTAAAATGCGCTGGGTGCTTTCGCCAAAATTCAGAATGTTATTAGGAGGAGCGTTAAGTCAAAAAATATTTACTCCGGTTGATTTTGATTTTTCTTTGAAAGATGCCAATGCGCAGGTGATTAATCATCAGGTGGCCAAGGAGCATCTGCCTACACGTAGCTTGGTGGGCTTTTGGGGCAACGAATGGACTCCGACGGCACATCTAAAATTAAAATTTGGACTGCGAAGTATTTTTTACCGGATGGCTTCGTTTCGATTTGATGATACGGATTTTCGGACAAGCGCATCTTACAAATTGACCGGCATAGGCACTTTTAAGCTTGCTTATGATGAGATGAACCAGCCCTTCCACTTGTTGACAACAGTGGGCTCGGAGTCGCCCAATGAGATTTGGATTCCCGGATTTGAAAAAATACAACCTTCTGAAGCTCAGCAAGTTAGCTTTGGGTATTCAACTTCTTTTTCCGGTTCAGGTACTTATTTGAGTGTAGAGACGTACCTGAAAAAGATGAAAAATTTGGTTAGATATAGACCGGGGGCTGCTTATTTGTTTGCACAAAAATCAGATTGGCGCAACCGGGTTATAGGTGGTGGCGAAGGCAAGGCTTATGGTCTTGAATTTTTTATTCGGCATAAATCCCGGCGTTTGACCGGCTGGCTGGGTTATACTATGGAATGGAGTAATAGAAGGTATGAACAGGTGAATAAAGGGGAGTGGTTTGCAGCCAATTATGAAAGACGGCACGATTTAGAGTTGACCGCTTCTTATCAAATATCAAAAAAATGGTCTGTTGCCGGATTGTTCGTTTTTCAGACCGGTCGTCCCTTGACGCTGCCAACGAGTTTTTATGTATCTCCGACAGAACCTGGTGGTGTACTGACTAGATATACGCTGGTATTTGATAAAATTAACGGGAGTCGAACCAAGGTCTATCATCGGATGGACTTGAGTTTTACGCGAAGGCATCGGACAAAGAGAGACAGGGAAGCAGCTTGGTCTTTTGGTGCCTACAATGTGTATGCTCGTAATAATCCTTTTTCTTATGTGGTTTCCATTGCAGAAACAGATGCTGACCATAATCCTATAAGACCACGAATCGCTTTGTCTCAAAAATCTTTGTTTAATCTCATTCCTTCGGTTAATTACCGCTTAAAATTTTAAAGATGAAAAACGCAGTTTTATTTTTAATTTTACTCGCTTTTCTTGGGTGTACCAAAGAAGTCTCTTTGCAGTACGATGGACACGCTCGGTCAAAAATTGTACTTCATGGATTAATCTCCCCCCAAGAAGGTGTTGACCTAACCATTAGCCGGACTATTCCTTCGCAAGAAAAATTGGACACCAATACCTTGTTTTTGAATGATGCATTGGCCATTTTGTATCAGGACAATCAAGAGTTTGATACTTTGGTTAATGTGGGTGATAAAGGGCATTTTCAGCTTTCGCAAAATAAAATAATTGATGCCGGCAAGACTTATGTTCTACGGGTTTTTGTGCAAGGGATGGAAACCGCTTCTGTTGATTTGGATATCCCGGATTCCATCTCAAACTTGACAGGTGCTTACGCTGAATTGCCAAATGGCGATGGAAGTCTGAGCATTGGTTTTGATGACCCATTAAGTCCGGTGTACTATGCTGAAGTAATCGGATATGATTCCTTGGGGGCGGAGCGTCAAATCTTTCCCACGGGTGGTTCGGATGGTCAATGTATAGATTCATGGATTTACAGCCAATACTTTTTTCATGCCGATTGTCTAGGGCCGGAAAATCCAAGGATTGTTGGCGCTTTTGACAGGGAAACCATTATTTGGGAGCCTCGCCAAACTGTTTTACTCCACAAGATAAAATTCCGGCTCTCCAAAATCGAACCCAAATATGAAACCATTGTTATTTTTGATGACCAAGAAGAAGTCGGATTCACAGAACCCGAACTCACCCAAACCAATATTAAAGGCGGCTACGGCTATGTCCTTCCGGTGAATTTTGCGGAAGTGGTGGTGGTTTTTTGATAGATGCAAAAAAAAATAGACAAATCCCTTATAATTCATTGATTACCAATTCCTTACGTAAAAATCGTTCATATATTTGAATACCCAATTCTTTTTCTAATTGCCCACTTTCGTTAAAAATATCAATAAAAGCTACTTGGCAGAAATGGGTGGAAAATTCATCTTTCCGAAAGGCTTTTTTGTCATTTGATTGGATAGTCGTTTTGGGGTATAGCAGAATGCTTAAGTTGGTGTCATAATGTAAGTTATATACAAACATTTGCTTCAAATCCGCATCGGATGGGGTGTTTGAATTTAAAATTTTCCATTTGGTGTCCATGACGATACGCCTGTCGATGGTCTCTAATACGATATCTGCTCGAAGTCCCCTAGATTCCCAAAAAGGAGTGCGATTCTGTGCTTTGATACGAGTAATTGGGATGTTGGGTATTTTTTGAATCGCTTTCAATTTTTGGTAGATGTACGATTCAAAAAGGACATTCATGTCAAATAAAATAGCCAAGACATTTTCATTGCCACCCTTTAAGTCCGGGCTGTATTTTAGGATGATTAGTTTTGCTATTCCGATAGCCGGGCGATAGCGTTCGGTATTTCTGTCAAAATGGAGTTTGTCAAACCAATGGGCTGTAACTGTTTTTTCAGAGACACCATCTAGGTTTAGGAGTAGTTTGTTGATTCGGATACTATGCTTTGGGTTGTGCGTAATGGTTTTTAAGATGAGCAACGCTTTAAGCAATATTTGGTTAAATGTGTTGTCCGTATCAAAAATACGGTGGTGGATATAAAATTGACTTTTATTGAAAGCATTTTTACGGATGTGCTTTGGGAAATTTATTTTTCCTTTTACCTTGTTTAGATTCTCTTCAATCGGCCTATATTTTTTTCTGAGCCCATGAGCCCACAAAGTTTCCGTTTCCGAAAGGAATAGGTCATAAAACAAATCAAGAATAGATGCTGATTTTAATTTTAGTCTGGCATTGGAAAGGGTATTCAGTTTTATCAACTTGCATTCATGGAGCATTTGGATTAGAGCATTGTGCCATTTGTCTTTGGTCGCTTGATCGTTCTTTCTTTTATCTGCTTTGGGTAATATTTCAATTGTTAAATTGCCTACTTGAATGACACCCACATAGCTGTTGAATTTTATTCTTTTATTACCAACCGAAAAGTATTTTTCATTATTCTTATACCCGTATCTTTCCAACGCCTTAAAATGGTTTAGCGTGAAAACTGGATTTTCATCAATCTTAAGTAGTTGATGTTCAAATACTTGTATGACTTTTTGCCTACTCATAGATAGAACGGAAGGATTGCATAGACCAAGTTTTTGAATCTGTGAAATGGTAGGTGGGTTTTTCTTGGTATTCTTCTAAATTATCATCGTCCCCTTCACCTAGGAACGTAATTGTATTCGTTTCTTTAATAATAAATTCCTTTCCAAGAATCATCATGATTTTGCCCCAATCTCCATAAAAGTATTCTTGCAGTAAGGGCAAAATCTTATTTTTAAAAATATCACGAAGCTCTTCCAATGGATTTTCGGGCTCTTCAATGGCCATGAAATACGAGTGCCCAATACAGTAATCTTTGTCTAGTAGTTTTTCAATACGATTGTTGATGGTTTGGAGTAATTGTGTCAAGTCAATGCCTTCGCATTGGAATTCAGGCGTGCTCAATTTTTGTGGATCAGGGTTCATTTCAATAAAAGAAAAGCGTCTCCGTAGGGCGGTGTCCAGCGCTTCCACACTTCTATCTGCTGTATTCATGGTGCCGATAATATATAGATTTGAAGGTACAGAAAAGTGGGTTTTGGAATAGGGGAGTGTGGCTGAAATTTCATTGGGTTTGCCTTCTCTTTTATCATCTTCGATGAGGGTGATAAGTTCGCCAAAGATGGAAGAAATATTGCCCCTGTTAATTTCATCTATGAAGATGGCATAATCATTTTTAGCATCACTTCGTGCTCGATTACACATTTTTAGGAATACGCCTTCTTCAATGGTGTAGGCAATATCGCTGTCTGAAAGCTCCGGCTTAATGCCTTCAATAAAATCTTCATAAGAATAAGATTGATGAAAGGTCAAGAATTCATATCGTTTAATTTCCTTTTTAGGGAGTTGCTCGAAATTATTAATTTTATCTTGTAATTCAAGTAATTCGGGAGCTTGTTCTTGCAAGTGCTCCATGGAAATCTCCCACTCTGATTCTTCTGTTTTATTGAAAAATAAAGGCGGTGTTCTTTTTTTGAATTTAACATTTTCACACTCATCAATGGTATGTGATTGAAGTTGTCCCCAGACTGTATTGGCTATTGTTTTAGAATTGGAAAGCTGAATCTTGACCTGGAGAAATTCATGATTGATTATTTCTCTGACTTTAGTTTTGCCTAAGTCCAGCATGACAAGTCCAATTACTTGCCACCACGAACATTCCTGAATAATGTTTTTGACAAAATCTTCTCTGGTAATTGTATCTTCTCTGGATGTAAATAGATCCATTAAGCTGTTTTTGAGATAATACGTTTTGCCTGTACCCGGTGGGCCGTATAAAATGGTGTTGAGAGATAGTTTCATTGCGTGGTTATTAGTGGTTTTTGTGTCTATGCCGAGAAGAGTCACTAGTTTTTGTACATAATCGGGGTAAGGTGTGATATTGGTCAATGTTTTAGTGATATTGTCGTTACTTATCGTCCATCTACCTGTTTTTCTCCAATCTACTTTTCTACATTTCTGATAATAGCTGCGTGATGAATCAAAGTAATAATCAGAAGTGACAATGCCATAGCCCAGAATTTCATTTCTACCGCGTTTGAGAATGATGATGTCACCGATATTTATATAATTTCTAAATTCATCATTGGCAGTGATGTCGTTGGTTCTGTTTTTGTCCGGGCTAATTTTTTTGAAAGCATCCGTAATCTTCTCTCTTGTCACATACTTATTTAGGTCACCTATTTCGTCCCAGCCAATGGCCATAATACCTTGCTCAACAAATTCGTTTAGGAATCTGGCATTTGCACCCGGAGAATAAATCCAGTATTTGCGATGACTAGGAGTACTGATTTCGCTCTGTTTTTTTGCTAATTTTACGAAAGTATTATACTCTTCTTTCGTTGCCGAAAAATTGGTTCCTTGATTGCCTACTTTTAACTTGGAAAGGCTTGGAGTGTGCTTGATTTTAGACCAGAGAATAGGATTTGATGCCAAATTGTAGTCAATGGTAATACTTACTTTATCATGAGTAGTATTGCTTTTGGAGTCGGTATTGTGTTGTCCTTCATCTTCCGAATCTTTTAATGCAAAAATTTCACTGTCAACCGTAGCCAATGCATAACATCCTGATTGTGAGCCGGTTGCCCAGATGATTGCTTTATCGCCAATTTTAATTTTATCTTTGTGGGCATTGATCGACCAAGTTGTCAGCTCGTTGGACGTAAGAGCTTCAACAATGTTAAAGACATTTGGGTTTCCTTGAAATATCCAATAGTTTATAGTTTTTCGTTTACGATTCCAAAGCCAAGCGGTGTAAGAAAGTTCATAGAATGGGCTATTCGCTTTATTTTTAATTTCTTCCAGCTTTCGCAAATAATCTGAGTAGGAATTAAATTTTGGATTGATACCCAAAACATCTTGGATGTATGGCTTTGTAGGGCCATTTATCGGAAGATACTTTTGGGGGTTGATGTAGAATAAGGCTTCTGTTAGTTTTGTTTTGCCGACACTTCTTATTTGAAGTACATCATCAAAATCTGCGTCCGTAAGCTGATTGGTAATAGCTTTTTTGAAAAAAGCCCATAGCCTAGGAATCTCGTTATTGATTCGGTTGTATTTGTATGGAAAAAGCCAAACCTTTTGTGGCTGAGCAGAGGGAATCCCGTAATCGTCCGTTGGATAGTGTATTTGTAGCTTCTTGGCAATTTTCTGAAGAAAACTAAGTCTCTTGGCGCTACCATGTTTATAGATGTAACAGAAAAAAGTAAACGGGTCTATTTCTTCCAGTTCAATATCGTGTTCTCCTTTTCGGTCTTGATCCTTAAATTGAGTGATGCCGACGGACTTTAATAGGTCAATCAGTTCTTGCTGCTGGTTTTCCTTCTGACTTAAGAAATCGACTATTTGTTCATGGGTTTTTACCCAAGTAAATTTTTGATTAGCCATAGTTTGGATAATATTTATTTATGGTAAGTGCATTCATCTGTCGCAAATATACAAAAATTTCAGAATCTGTTTAGCTAGCGAGTCGTCCCAAATCAAAATTCCCCAACAAATATCCACCCCAATAATTGCATCTAACCAAAACCAATCGTACATTTGCGATAAAGAATAAGGAAAAATTCATAAATCCTTGATTATCAAGTGGTTTTGTATTTTGGGGATGGGTATGTTTTGAAAAAGTATCTTTTTCTCCAAGAATTTTCCGGCCACCAATAACGAAACAAAATGAAAAGAGCACCCATTATTTTGGTTTTAGGTCTTTTGATGTCGTCCGGGGTGAGCGCCCAGACGGTGCAAAATGTAGCCGGGCTTTTTGAATTGATGCGCCACCGCCCGGATGCGGTCGCCGATGACATCATTTACCAAAAGGCAAGCATCAATGAGCAAATCATTAAGGCGAAGTTAAAACCCAAAGTGGATTTGTTTGGCACCTA
>JALVCY010000463.1 GCA_027009605.1 Saprospiraceae bacterium | reverse complement strand
CAAAAAGGGCATTTTTGACCAAAATAGTGGGTACCTAAATAGTTACAAAAGAACAAAAACTAATGAAAAAAGCCCTAATAACAGGAATTACAGGTCAAGATGGAGCCTATTTGTCCGAATTGCTTTTGAGCAAAGGTTACGAAGTGCACGGAATAAAACGTCGAAGCTCTCTGTTTAATACGGCAAGAATTGACCACCTATATGAAGACCCCCATGTCGATAACCGCAGGTTTATTCTGCATCACGGTGACTTGACGGACAGTACCAATCTGATACGTATCATCCAAGAAGTTCAACCGGATGAGATTTATAATTTGGCGGCTATGTCTCATGTGGCGGTGAGTTTTGAGATGCCCGAATATGCCGCAGATGTGGATGCGATGGGGACGCTACGCTTGCTGGAAGCGGTGCGGATTTTAGGCCTTGCGGAAAAAACTAGAATTTATCAAGCTTCGACTTCGGAGTTATTTGGGAAGGTGCAAGAGATTCCACAGACCGAAAAAACACCTTTTTATCCTAGGTCTCCTTATGCTGTCGCAAAAATGTATGCTTATTGGATTACGGTCAACTACAGGGAAGCCTATAATATGTTTGCGTGTAATGGGATTTTATTTAATCATGAAAGCCCCTTGCGGGGAGAAACTTTCGTAACGCGTAAAATTACCAGAGCGGTCGCAAAAATAGCTTTGGGACTCCAAGATAAATTTTATCTCGGTAATATGAATGCCAAAAGAGACTGGGGGCATGCCAAAGATTATGTAGAGTTGATGTGGCGTATTTTACAACATGACCAACCCGAAGACTTTGTGATTGCCACCGGACGGACGACTTCCATACGTGAGTTTGTAGTGATGGCTTTCGCCGAAATAGGAGTAGAACTTGAATTTTCCGGCAACGGATTAAATGAAGTCGCCAAAGTAAAATCAAGTTCAAAATATGACTTACCTGTCGGAAAAGAAGTCTTGGCCGTTGACCCAAAATATTTCCGCCCCACGGAAGTAGAATTATTAATAGGAGATGCCACCAAAGCCAAAGAAGTACTGGGTTGGAAACCCACCTATACTTTAGAAACATTGGTAAGCGAAATGGTACAAAGTGATTTGAATTTATTTGAGAAGGATCAGGTTTTGCGCAAGCATGGATTTGATATTAAAAATGAATTCGAGTAGATACAAGGCACGCCTTGTATCTACTCGATATTAAGAAATACCAAAAGCAAAGAATTTTGTTCAAAATAAAAGGCCTAAACAAAGAAGCTGTTTTGGTTCAAGGCACGCCTTGTATCTACCCGATATTAAAAAACACCAAAAGAGTACAATTTTTTTAAAGTAAAAGGCCTAAACAAAGAAGCTGTTTTTAAGCAGATTGAGCGAAAACCGAATGAAATTTTGTGGCCTCAAGAGCAAGCCACTACGCCGGAGTTTTCGGAGCAAAATCCTAATTTAATCAAAAAAAACAACAAAAGTGGCAATTTTTAAGGTTGTACCTTAAAATTTACCGGTAATTTTTAAGGTTTGACCTGAAAAATTCACGGTATTTACACCATGAAAAAAATCTAAGTAAAAAATGTTTAAAATAAAAGGCCTAAACAAAGAAGCTGTTTTTAAGCAGATTGAGCGAAAACTGAAGAATCAAGGTTTTCGATTTGAGCGTACTGACTTTAACCGCCCTTGGGGTGGTTTTTTTGTTATAGATGAAGCGCAGGCGGAGCGTTTTATTAAGATTTACTTTCCGGAAGACAGTGTGGATGAATTGACGAAAGGTGGGAAAGTGAGTCCCAAAATTTTGGTAGTCGCCCCCAAGAAAAGACTTTCTTGGCAGTATCATAACCGCCGCTCCGAAGTCTGGCGGGTCATCGAAGGAAAAGTGGGCGTGATGAAAAGCGATGATGACCACCAAAAAGGTGTAACAGAACATTCCCGAAAGGAAAAAATAATCCTGAAAAATGGAGAACGGCATCGCTTGATAGGCTTAGATGCCTTTGGGATTGTAGCAGAAATTTGGCAACATACTGATGTGGCAAGTCCTTCTGATGAAGATGATATTGTCCGGCTTCAGGATGATTTTGGGCGGTAGCAAAGTTGAGTTTACTCCTAAAAGTATTCTGATGCAAAACTACCAAATTTATTCTGTTTGGAGATCTTGTTCAACTGTTCAATTGTTCAATTGTTCAATCGAAACTGCTGGTAATCAACTGGTTATGGGATTCAGTTGAACGATTTAAAGATGAGTTTACTCCGAAAAGTACCTATTATTAAAACTCGAAGGAATGAACAAGATTTTATTCTGTTTACCACAAGTCTCCCTTGCGAAGGGAGATTTAGTGGGTTAAAACAAAAGCGAAAACAGAATAAAATTTTGTGGACTCAAGAACAAACCACTGCACTCGACTTTTCGGAGTGAAC
>JALVCY010000462.1 GCA_027009605.1 Saprospiraceae bacterium | reverse complement strand
TTTGTTTGCACAATTACATTTCTACTTTTTTGGCATTTTGTCCTTATTGACTGTAGGCTATGCCTTTTTTAGGATTGTTTTTGCGAAAGCAGACCATCACATAGACAGACCCATCTGGATGCCTAGTTTGCAATTAGTCGGCCTGACGGTATTGAGTTATATCCTACTTTCCATCTGGGTCAAAATTGGCAATCCTGTAACCGACCGCCCCACTCACCCGTTGGGTTTTTTACTCTATCGAGCGCAGTGGGAAAGTATTTTTTTGAATGAGAAAGCCCCTATTCTTAGCTTTCTGAATGAGAAGTTGATTCCCTTTCGGAAAACACAATTTGAAGGCAAGAGCTATGTGGGCATCATGGCCTTAATCCTAACCCTAACCCTACTCTATCAGTGGATAAAAGGAAAGGGGAAAAAGGCTTTTTTCAGTCAAGTCCAATCGCATAGACTATTTGTCCGGAGTCTATTTGCCACGGCTTTTGTCTTGGTTCTTTTTGCGATGGGGCTTCCATTTACCATTCCCGGAATGGAAAAATTTATCCGATTTTTAGGGCCCCTAAGTCAGCTGAGAAGCATTGGTAGATTTGGTTGGATTTTCTTTTACGTACTTAATTTATTTGCTTTTATCCAGCTTTACAACTTGTACAAATCCATTGATAGTCAACGGGTTTTGCGTTATTTAATGCTTTTTCCCATCCTCCTTTTGTGGAGTGACGGCTTCACTTTTTTAGGCCATATCAACAACCACCTTTACAAACTAGCCGAACTCAACAAAAACTTTGATCAATCCAACGAATACTGGTTCAAGGACATCAATCCCAAAGACTATCAAGCCATTCTGCCCATTCCATATTTTCATGTTGGTTCGGAAAACTATGGGACAGAACCCATCGGGCATTCTTTTTTCTTTTCTACGGCGGCCTCTATCTGGTCAGGATTGCCGAGTATGGGCGTCATGATGAGCCGGACTTCATTTTCTCAAACAGAGAAGTCTATGAGCATGGTCTTGGCTGCGGGCTACCGAAATCCCAAAATACTAGCAGATTTACCGAGCGACAAGCCGCTACTTGCCTTCATCGACAAAGAAGCTCTAGGACACAGCAAATATGCTTACAAATACCAATTTATCTATGATTTTGGTCAAAAAGTCTTTGAGACCAACAAAGTCATCGGCTATAAACTCCCCTTGGACGCTTTCGCAAAAGCCGTAGAGAAATCCAAGCGTCATGTCCGGTCAGAAATAGATTCGCGCAAGCTCTACACTCATGGCCAAGTACTTTCCACGGATTCTATCCCAAACTATCTCTATTTGCCTTTCGATGAATATCCCACGCCCGACGCCTATTTTTCTGCCGGTGCCCTGCCCAGCAATGCAGCTATTTTACGCAAAGAAGGCCACCAAACCATCTTTGACGATCGCTTACCCGATGCTCACAAAGACAAAGCCTACAATGTCTCTTTTTGGGTCTATGTCGGCACACAAATGGGGCCACACACCAACTATCGCCTCTACGAATATGACGAAAATGACCCTTCCAAAATCTATACGAAATGGGATAAAGGCACTAGATTTGATTTACGCATCTTGGACAATGGGTGGGCCTTTATTTCTGAAGTGCTCACGCTAAAAGGTGACCATACCAAAGTAAAAATTGACATTTACAACCCTATTGAGCCCACACACTCCTTTCTCATTGATGAGCTTATCTTTCGGCCGGTAGGTACGGACTTGTACCAAGAAAAAGACGGAATGGTCTGGAAAAACGGACTTTTTTATAGATAAGCTCTGTTGATTTTCTCAAATTGCATTTCAAATATTCTAGGGAGTGCTAATCTTCAACTCATTAAAAAATTGGTGGGTTGGCGCACGACCTTATGCCTGATTTTATTGGTTATCTTGACACAAGTGCAAGGTTCTTTTAATGTTTTATTTTAAAAGCTTGCACTTAAGATTATAAAACAGAAAATACAGAACTTATAGATAATTGATCATCAATGCAATATGACGATTATGTAAAAAATCAGCGGCCTAAATAGAATGATTCAGCGCTGTTATTTGGGCGCAATCGGGTTTTGTCCCCTACATTTCGATAAATATCACAGTGCTTTGAATTGAAAAATTAGCCCCTACTTGACTTTAGCCGTATTTTTGTAACTGTTTAGCTAGGACTATTTTGGTCAAAAAATGCCCTTTTTGCGCCTGTTTTTGCTAAAATTTTCTCACGTAGGGACGCACGGCCGTGCGTCCCTACGTCAACATCCACAAAAATGCCTATTTTTTGCCTTAAAATAGGGGCACCTAAATAGTTACGTATTTTTTTATTTTTATTTGTTCAGTTAATGGGGCTAAAGCCCCTGATAGTTTTACTTCCAGTCCGTTGGTTAAGACCAACGGTAAAGTAAAACCAACGGTAA
>JALVCY010000461.1 GCA_027009605.1 Saprospiraceae bacterium | reverse complement strand
CAAATTTATTGGGCTGAAAAAGCCTTGTTCCAAATAAATTTGGAACTACCGACAAATCCATCAAATATGGATTTATATTGGGGTTTGCCCGTGACGCCATGTTGCTCCGCTCCATGGCTACAACGGCAGTTGAAACAGCCGTTACATTTGATATGGAAAACTGTTTGGGGAGTTGGTAGCAGCTAAATTTATTTGGCTGAAATCTCAGACCATCTCCCGAATGAATTCGGAAGTACCTAACTATCCGGCACCCTTCACCATTAAGAAAAGCTATTCCCCGTGACGCACTTCAGCCCGAATCCAGGCTTCATATTCGTCATTGGCTTCGACTTCTATTTTCATAATGCAGGGTACTTGGTAAGGATGGATTTCGGTGACTTTGGTTTTTAACTTTTCCCAATGCTCCGGAATCGTTTTGACCAGTGCTACATACTCATTTTCGTTAGCGATTTGTCCCTGCCAGTGATAAGATGCCTGAATCGGGAAAATATTTGCGCAAGCAATCAGTCGGGAGGCAAGTAATTGATTTGCAATGGATTGTGCCGCATCTTGTGATTCATTTGTGATATAGACAGCGATAAACCCCATGGCTACATTTTTTTGATATAGTATTTGAAGCCGTAACTGGACTTGAGCATTTGAGCAAATTGCAGGGCTTCGTCATAATCCGAAAAAGTCTTGACCACCACCGAATGATATGCCGGTGTGTCGTCAAAAGAAGTAATACCGGTTTCATCCAGCCCCAGATTGATAGCTTGTTGGGCTCTTTTTTCGGCGTTTTGTTCCATCAGAAAAGCCCCAATGACGACATGGAAGGTGTGATATTTTCCGTAAGGTTTTTTGTTGTGGGATGTAGATGGCGTTGTTGGTGTAGAAGCTGTAGATGCTGTGTTGGTTGTGTCCGGGTCATCCACATAGGTGACACGAACGGGGATGCTTGATTTGGTGACTTTTATTTCGATACGGCGATTGTATTGGTGCTCTTTGTCGGAGCATTTGACTCCGTTTTTACATCTGTTGCGGATGCCGGATTCACCATATCCAATAGGAAGCAAGCGGTCAGAATCTATGCCTTTGGCCACTAGATATTCGGCTACTTTTTCTGCTCTTTTTTGGGAGATGCCCAAGTTGTAATCTTTGCTGCCGACGGCATCGGTGTAGGAAGCGATTTCAATTTCCATATCCGGATATTTTTTGAGTACTTCGGCTAAATCGTCCAAATCCTGTCTGGCATTGGCTCGGATAGAAGCATCGTTGAAATTGAAATACAGATTTTTGAGCTCGATGATACTGCCTTCCTGCAAAGCAATGGATGCATCCCCAACAGGGATGATGATGTTGAGGGAGTTAGCGATATCACAAGGGGTATTTTTAGTATCTAATTCTGAAGTTCCGATTTTTGCACCGTTCATCTCGACATCAAAATGATAAATTTTGCCGCATTTTGCGCAAGCGTCAAACTGCCCCAAATCATCTGCTTTGGACGAGGTAATCAATTGGTTGTTTGCGTCAAGCATTTTGACGAGGACATTGGGAATACCTGCTTGATTGCGTTCGTTTACAACCTTACCGCGGACGGGTGTACAGCCAATGGTCGTCTTGGGATGAAATGAAAAGCCGGCGTCACTAGTGGATATAATGGCAACATCTCCGGAATAATTATCTTTTTCGGTAACGGTCGCATAGTAGCCTTTCGGCAAAGAGATATGCAATTGTCCGTTGGCCTTAGTGGAAGCTTTTCGGCCTTTGGCTTGGATGATTTCTTGTAATGCTTCGTAGTTATTTTTTGTACCGGTTTGGGGTAAGAGTACGATTTTGCCGCCTTCATCTCTGCCTAGCATGGACGCATCAATGGCCGGATCGTTTAAGGGTAAAAAAGCGATATTCATGCCTTCAATGGGGTCGCCGGCCGGGTCGCTTGCGCTAAAAACCACATCTTCCAATACGTCCGGTACCCGATGTTGAAAATAGAAGTATTCGTCAATATTGCCATCATTTACATTGAAACGATAGATGTCGTCTTCTCCTTTACCGCCTTTGCGAGTGGATGAGAAGTATCCGTTTTTCTTGTCCCGGTCAAGGATAAAACCCAAATCATCATTGGGAGAGTTAAAAGGTTCGCCCAAATTAACCGGAGCAGCATACCTGTCATTTTCATCTAAGACGGTGTAGAAAATGTCTAATTGTCCCAAGCCTTGGTGGCCGTCCGAAGAGAAAAATAAGCTATTATCGGCATGGAGAAAGGGGAAGATTTCATTTTTGGGGGTGTTTATCTGCGGCCCTAGGTTTTCCGGCTCTGTCCAAGTATCTCCTTCTTTATGGACGATGTATAAGTCCATCCCACCTTGACCATCGGGGCGGTTGGACGAGAAGACCAGTGTTTCACCATCCGCTGAAATGGTTGGGTGGGCGGTATCAAAATCATCGAGATTAAAGGGGAGTTCCACGGGGAGACTCCATTTGCCGTCTTTAGATTTGATGGATTCATAGATTTTGAGCTTGGCCGATTTTTTATGGCGTTTTTTCTTGAGGTCATTGCGGGTAAAATAGACTTTTTCGGCATTGCGGTCAAAGGTGAGCGGGCCTTCGTGCATTTTGGTGGTCAGCTCTAGGGCAAAAGGAACGGGGCGTTCTAAATCTTCTGTTAGGTCATTTCTTTTGGCTAAGAAGATGGACATGGTCGGTTTTTTGATTCGCTTGTCATAGCCTTGGTACTTTTTGCCGGGCGACATGGTGGAGACAAAAAGAATCCCATCTTCAAAAAAGGCCGGACTAAACTCAAGTACCGGAGAATTTATTTTTTCTTCATTGGTCACATCCACGGAGGGATAGACAAAAGGCTTTTGACCCCAAGAGAAGGAGGATAGGCTCCAAAAGGTCAGCAATAAAAAGGTAAATCTATTCATAATCTATGCTTATTTGCCGCAAGGCGAAAGTTCAGAATTCATAACGCAACGCTCTAGGCCAATGGTGTCTAAAGAGCGAATAGCCCAAACATTTAAAAGAAAAAACGGGGATTAGACATGTCCGTTCCGGAGCCGGAGCTTAAATTATCCTTGGTTTTTAGGTCATATTGTAGTAGCACTTCTATGCTCCCTTTGGAGAAATCTTTCATTGGCGAAAGCGGATTGTCGTAAGAGACGCCAATCCCCATCCGGTTCATGATTAGGAAGTGCGCCAGAAAGTCTATAGAGTCTGCTCCACCGGTTTCGTCGCTGCGATAGGACGCACCAATCGTCAAAATCCTAAAAAATTCAAGCCCTAAATTAACATCGTAGCTCAATGGGGTATTGCGAACGAGCTTGACCAATCCGGCCGGCAACAGTCTGAATTTGTCCCCAATCGGGATGGCAGCTCCGGCCATAGCATACAAGTGCCTAGCCCGGGTGGCGGTCAAGGTTCCTGCATCGTTGACTCCAATGGTAGATTCTAAGACTTGAGGCATGGAAACCCCAAAATAGCCATTGGTCTGACTAAAAAATAAACCGACTCCGACATTGCCGGAAGAGACTTGGGCTTGGTCACTTCTAGTGGAAGGGTCTCCCGGCTCTCGAATCACATTGGATGGGTCGTCAAAGTTAATGGAGAACTGCTCAAAACTACCTTGCAGCCCAATCTTTAGTGCCACATTGTCTGTTTTTGCAAGCGAATAGGAGTAGGAAAGCGTGGCGCCTATATTTTGAGTGATGCCGATGGACTTGCGATTCAATAGCACTCCAAGTCCGACACGGTCTCCAAAGGCCGGCATATTGAAAGCCAGTTGTTGATTTTCGGGAGCACCGGTGAATCCAAGCCATTGTTTGCGATAAAAAGCACCGATGGTGGGGACGCCGCGGATGCCGCTGTAAGCAGGGTTATAATACTGCTTATTGAACATAAACTGCGTAAATTGTGCATCCTGTTGAGCCCAAATAGGCGTCGCTAATAACGCAAAAATAAGGAGTAAAAAATGCTTCATGATTCGGTTTTTAGTAGTCCTAATTAGCGGAATAAAGTAATAAATCCTTTTTGGGGTTCTTGAGTCTTGTCTTTCCAGAAAATATAAAAATAAGTCCCATCCGGCAAGGGTTGTTCTACATTTCCCGAAAGGGTACCCTTCCAATCATTTAGATAGGGTTCGGCTTCATAAACCCGACTGCCCCATTGATTAAAGATAATTAATTTGGACTGCTCGGAATTAGCACCTAGGCAGTCTAAGATGAATTCATCATTGAGATTGTCATCATTAGGGGTGATGAGTGTGGGGATGATACACGTGTCACCGGCACTTAGATTAACTTCAATATTGACTTGTGCGGTAGCACAAATGGTCGGACAATTAGTCACACAGACCGAATAAAAAATTTGATCAGCTCCGGTATATCCGGCATCAGGGGTATAAATTATTTTGGAATTGGCAGCAATGGAAGCTCCATTTAAAGGGGCTTGATCTATTTGTACGGTGACCGGTTGCCCGAAAAGTTCATCATTAATGGTGACCGCTAAGCTATCCGTTGTATTAATCGGAATGGTGAAGGCATCATCGTTAGCATTGATTCCTTGAGCGGCAGAGATGTGTAAGGGACTATCCGGCTGGAGAATACAACCTCCTAAAGTGACGGTGACCATATAATCGCCGACATTGGCATAATTAAACCCGGGAATCGTCGGAGTCGGAGCATTACTGGCAAAACTAAAAGGACCGCTCCACAAATAAGTCGCCGTCGGGTCGGTAATCGAAGTCGAAAGCGTCAAATCCGTTTCGGGACAAACCGGGTTTTGGCTGGCCTGTATGGTAATGGATTGTTGGATGGGCTTCACAGTTACTTGAAACGAACAGGCAGATGCGTTGCCGGAAGAATCCACAAAACTATAAGAATACAATGAATTTCCTACCGGAAAAGTATCCACGAGTACAGTGCTATCCACCAACATGGCGACACAATTATCGGTTATATCGGGAAATTTGAAGTTGATGATTGGCATGTCACAGCCATTGGCCGCAACACCCAAAATAATGTGGTCGGGGTCGCTAATGGTAGTGCCATCGGCATTTATTTTAATGTCCTGTGGGCAAATCGTCGTCGGGAAAGTCGTGTCTCTAGCTAATACCACAAAACTACACGAAGCTTGGTTGCCCCCGGGATCTTCCGCTGTAATTGTAATGTTGTGTATGCCAATATCGAATTGGGTATAGCTCGGTGTCGCAACAGGAGTAATCGTTCCGGAACAGACATCGGTGGCCGTAGGCATGTTGTAATTGTAGGTAACGGTACAGTTGTTACCGACATAAATAATGGTATCGCTAGGACAAGCAGTCATTACGGGCGGGGCATTATCTTTGACCGTCAGGTCAAATTGGCAATGCCCGATATTGTGGACATCGTCTTCAGCGGTATAGGTAATGGTGTGGGTGCCAATGGCAAAACTGCCTCCGTTGATGGCATCAACCCCTACCGTAGGCATGGTGTCACAGCCATCAAAAAAGGTGGCATCTGTCCAGTGAATGGTCGAATCGCAAGTCGTATATAAAATGACAGTCGTATCATTGGGGCAATAGGTCGCAAAGGGGGCGACAGTGTCTATAACAGTCACATCAAAGCTGCATTGGGTAGTATAGTGTGCGTCCGATGCTGTGTAAGTTACAGTGGTCGTACCCATGGGAAAATTAGAGCCGGAATGAAACTGTGGATCCGGTGTCTTGACGGCATTGCAGTTGTCTTGAACGACGATTTGGTCTTCGTCCCAAAGATAAATCCCAAAACAGCCCATCGGGTATATCGTGGTGTCCAAGTCGCAACCGGTCAAAATGGGGGGCGTCACGTCCGTCACAATGACATGAAATGAACAAGTGGAAACGTTGCCCAAATCATTGGTTAGGGTGTAAGTCACTGTGGTCGTATCAATATCAAATTTAGAACCGCTGACATGGGTCGAATCCAAATGTGGGTTGCTGCCACAATTATCCAAGAAGGAAGGCGAAGTAGACCAAGTGACCGTCGCTTGGCAATTGGCGTCAGCATCTTTGTAAACGTTCCCCGGGCAGTTGGTGAGTTGAAAAGTCACATTGGATAGGTGCACATCGAAGGTACAGGTGGAAGATAAGCCGGCAGAGTCTAAGGCAGTGACCAGTACAGTCGTTGTTTCTAGCCGAAAAGTGTCGCCCGAAGCATAGGATGAACTTATCATTGGCACAGTTGTGCAATTATCGGTGGCCGTAATGGCATCCCAAGAATAGACAGCGCCACAGATACTTTCGTCAAAAACCAAGGTTGTGTCGCTTGGACAATTGGTAATGACGGGCGGGATGGTATCATTTGGGCAAGCCAAAACACAGTCTGGGTGCGGGTCATTTGAAGAAGCGTTGGTCGTCATAAAGCCAAATAGAAAAAGAAGGGTAAAAAGGCTTACGAACCAATTTGGGGATATAGTATGTTTTATGCGCATAGGTCTTGCAACGGTTTTGGTGGATATACTCAGCATGAACGGATGCCCCCGGTCTTTTTGTGTATTGGGCACAAAGATAACCCAAATATGGTAGTTTTTTATGATTTACGAAAGCTTTTTAGGATAGTTTCTTGTTTTTGGGGCTAGATTTTTGGGGTTTTTGGTTTTTCGTAGATTTGCGCAGATTTTATTTCCCGCAGATTTCCGCTGATTTGTTTCCCGCAGATGTACGCAGATTTGTTTCCCGCAGATTTCCGCAGATTTTATTTCCCGCTCCCGTACAGCTGTCGGGATTCGCAGATTTATTTCTTTCTTGGCAACTCATCTCTCACTACTCACTACTCATCTCTCACTACTTTTTTTCCGCAGATTCCCGCAGATTCCGGCTTACTCATCTCTCACTACTCATCTCTCACTACTCACTACTCACTACTCACTACTCAATAACTCATTCCACTTTAGACTCAACCGAATATTGGCAATTGTATTTTTCCACAAAGAAAGTATCTAAATCGTCAGCTTTTTGCGGAAGCCTGCTTAACTCTTCCATGATGACGTCCTTTTTGGTAGAGAAAATATCGGACAAATGGACACGATAGGAGATGTAGATATGATTGTCAGAAATGCCCAAGGTATAAGGTTTATTCGGTTGGTTTTTGTCTAAGATATAGACTAGAAGGTCATTCAGATTACCTTGCGGCAAAATGTTGAGCGGAGAAGTAGCTACTAAATAGTCGTTTTTATAAACAAAGATACGAATCAGGGCACTGCCTTGGTGAAACTCCCAAAAGTCTTTTCCCGCTCTGGCAAGAATGGGATTCATGCCCATCAATTGGAGTGCATCTTCCACAAATTGAGCAAAAAGAGAAAGCCCAAAACGCTCAAAAAGAATCGAATCAATATCATTGCCGCAGTGTGGGCAAAATTCAGTCTCTTCGGTTAGCAAAAGAGAGCAAGAATCACATTTGACATGGTATTGAAACGGGTCTTGGGGTTTGAAATCGTTTATTTCTTGAACGAGGTTCTTGACCGGTATCCCAAAACCGACATTGTCTGCTTGGGTCAGCTTGGAAGTGGTGACGGCGATGAGTTGTCCGGCCGCATTGAGCATGGGGCCACCGCTATTGCCGGGGTTTACGGCGGCATCCGTTTGGAGGTAAGTGCGTCCCTGAATCAATTGGTTGGGGGCAGAAATCACCCCTTCCGTAATCGTGTAAGGCATGCCAAAGGGGAAGCCGTGGACATAAATCTTTTGGAGACTCCGAATGGCCGTATCCATATCTAAACTGATGAGCGGGCAATCTTGTGGAGGTGTTTTACTTTTGATAAAGGCGATATCGGAAGCTTGGTTGGCATAGACGACGTGCCCCAAAATACGATGCTTGTCTTGGTCTAGGAGTGCGATTTTTTGTTCTCCGGCAACGACGTGAAAGTTGGTGACAAAAAGATCATAGCCTTTAAGATAAAAACCGGTGCCGGAGCCGGAAGAAGTAGTGATTTTAAAAATAGCCTTGGAGAAATCTAGCATTTTGGGTTTGTATTGAAGTTAGCTAAAAAGCTTAGCAAAAAATCCTTTCTTTTTAGGGAACTCATTTTTGGAGGCATCTATTTGGTTATCTACTTCTCCGGAGATGATTAGGTCAAAGGTCTCTTTGAGTACTTGTGTGCCATTATCCCAAGAAGTTTCTGAAGCATTAAACAAGCTATCGGTAAGGATGTTCCAGATTTTAGGCTCCAAATTATAGGCGTACATCAAGTTAAGGAAGGCGGATTTTAGTTGATAAAAAGCACCGATAAAGTTATTATCTTCCATATCTTTCTCAATGCCTGCCGTACTGGTTTGCAAAAATTCCATGGCACTCTTGGGGGTAGTTCTGAATTTGGTAGAGATAAATTTTTTGGCAATAAAGATGTCTTTTTTTACTTCATCCGCCGGCATTTTGCTCAATTTGGCCAAGAAGTCTTTGCCGATGGATATTTTTCGGCTAAAATCTATGTTTTTATCTTCTTTTAACATCCAGATTTTTTCTTCGATGGATGTTTTTAGGACGCCATTGATATAAGCATTGTCAACGATAGAGAGCAAAACTTGGATGATGGTGGCCAAAACATAGCCATCCCATCTTTTGGCTTCATAATATTGGATGTATTGGGAAGCATCTTGGAGATACGTTTGGATTTGCTCCCGGACTTTTTCTCTTTTCTCAACAGAGAGTGGCAGAATCATAGGGGAGTGATAGAAGCTAGCCTTGTATTTTTTGATAAATTCATCATCAAAATCGTCTGCAAAAATGCAAATTTCTTTGATGAGATCATAGACCTTATTGGGCTGAGCGAGCTCGATGGGCATTTCGTAAAAGAAGTACAAAATACCACCTTCAGATTCGGAATAGACAATTTGTGCCAAGGTCAAGGGGGCAAAGTTGATTTCAGCTACTTTTCGCAAAAGCGGCACTTTATTTTGCTCCGGTACTCTCAAAAAAGAAGATTGAATCCGAAAAATACCGTCCCTTACGGAAAAACGGACTTCTGCCGAGCCATGGGGATATACAATCTCCTCCATCTGATTAGTAATGGGGCGTCCATTTAAGATGTCCTGATTGATATAGTTGAGCGTTCCCGTAAGGGAGGCTTCAAAGTCTTTTTCATCAAAGGCACTCACGGCTTCGTCCCAATAAGAGATGGTGGTTACCGGTGAGTTGGAGTATAAGATGGGTTTTTGATATATCGGAGTTATTTCCATTAAGGATTGTTATTTTTTTGTAACTATTTAGCCACCCGCTAATTTTTGTTAGAAAATGCCCTTT
>JALVCY010000460.1 GCA_027009605.1 Saprospiraceae bacterium | reverse complement strand
AGCCAAATAAAATTTTGTTTCGTGCTTTAATTTCCGGCAAAGTGGACTTTTCGGAGCAGGTTCATCGTTCAACTGTTCAACTGTTCAATCGAAGGTACTGGAAATCAACTAGTTATGTGCAATCAGTTTAACGATTGAACGCTTGAACAATTGAACAGAAGGCATTCCATCAAAATATTATTTGGCAACTGTTCCAACCATTTCAAAAACCCGACTTTTCGGAGCAGACTCATCGGTACTAAATTTTACACTCCCGCAATCCAAGCAACAACCAAACAGAATCCCGAATATCGAATAATGAAATCAAAAACCCCTAAATACCCATATCGCCTCAACCTGCGAAGCACTCAACCACGAAGTCCGCATCCACGATAGTAATCGGGACAAGTTCTCAACAAGAGAGCCAAAGGCGAACGTCTCAACTTTCTCAACTAGCGAAGCTTGCGAGCGAATCAACTTCTTCAACTTTCTCAACTACCAGAATATCGAATGTAGAACACCGAATATATGAATGATGAAGTAAAATCCCGCCAAAAACCCAAATCATCTCAACCTGCGAAGCACTCAACTACGATGTCCGTATCCACGATAGTAATCGGGACGGGTCTCAACCCAGCGAGCCGAAGGCGACCGTCTCAACTTCTTCAACTAGCGAAGCTTGCGAGCGAATCAACTTCTTCAACTTTCTCAACTACCAGAATATCGAATGTAGAACACCGAATAATGAATGATGAAGTAAAATCCCGACAAAAACCCATATCATCTCAACCTGCGAAGCACTCAACTACGATGTCCGTATCCACGATAGTAATCGGGACGGGTCTCAACCCAGCGAGCCGAAGGCGACCGTTCTCAACTTTCTCAACCCTGATGCACATCCAACTGCGGATAAGGAATACTAATCCCTGCCTTATCAAATTCCTTTTTAATGTTTTCGTGCATGCAAAAATAGACATCCCAATAGTGCTCACTTTTGCACCAAGGCCTTACGGCAAAATTGACACTGGAATCTGCCAATTCGGATACAAAGATACCGGTCTCTTTGTCCGCAAGGATATATGGACAAGCATCCACCACTTTTTGAATGATGGCTCTCGCTCGATCAATATCATCATCATAGCCGATGCCGAAAGTAAGGAAAACAGAAATAATGCCTTGCCCCGAAATATTGGTAATAGGGCCGCCCGTAACAAATCCATTGGGCAGATAAATCTTCTTATTATCCGGCGTTAACAGACTGGTATTGAACAAGTTAATGGCATCCACAACGCCGACATTACCCTGCACATCCACCAAATCTCCCACCTTAAACGGTTTGAAAATCAACAACATCACCCCACTGGCAAAATGTCCCAAATTGCCCTGCAAGGCCATACCAATAGCAAAAGCCAAGGCACTAAATATAGCCACAAAAGACGTCGTCTCAACCCCAAACATGCCCGCCACCGAAAGCAAAAGCATGACCTTCAAACCAATGCTAATCAAGGACAATAAAAACGGCTGGAGCGACTCATCCATCTCTCGCTTTTCCATCAGTTTTCGTACGACTCGAACGATTCGACCAATAATCCAAAATCCTATGATTAATGTCAATATCGCCCCCAAGACCTTGGGTCCATAAGTCATTATGATAGCTTCAAAATCAATGTTTAGATTCATGTTTTTTTTATTTTTGTAACGGTTTAGATTGGATGTGCTTTCGCAAAAAGTGAGACTTTTCTCCCTAATATCGTTAAATTTTCATCCTGTTCTTCAACTCTTAACCGCATCAAATGTTCAATTGGGGCTATGACAAAAAAAGAAAAAATTGCCTTCGTTCAATCTAAATTGGACAGCCTCTATCCCACCGTGCCCATTCCCTTAGACCACTATGACGCCTATACCCTACTCATCGCCGTCTTGCTATCTGCTCAATGCACCGACAAAAGGGTCAACATCATCACACCAGACCTTTTTGCGAAAGCTGATACCCCTTATCTAATGGCACAACTTCCCATCGAAGAAATTGAATCACTCATCAAATCTTGCGGACTCTACCGCAATAAAGCCAAAGCCATTAAAAAACTTTCTGAGATTTTAGTCGAAAAATTTGACGGAAAAGTGCCGGCCAACTTCAAAGACCTGGAATCACTCCCCGGTGTAGGACACAAAACAGCCAGTGTCGTCATGTCTCAAGCTTTTGGGGTTCCTGCATTTCCGGTGGACACCCATATCCATCGCTTAGCGACCAGATGGAAATTGACCAATGGGAAAAGTGTAGTCCAAACCGAAAAAGACCTAAAAAGATTGTTCCCCGAAGATACTTGGAATAAACTCCACCTGCAAATCATCTTCTTCGGTCGCGAATATTGCCCGGCTCGAGGTCATATCCCCGAAGAATGCCCGATCTGTAGTGTGGTGGGTTGATTGCGGATGGGAGTGTTCTTTTTTTTGTTTGTTGAATAAGTGGATTCGCTCGCTGGGGCTCACTGACTGAGTATCGTAGATTGCCAAAATCCAAAGGGATGAGCCGGGAGAGAAAAAACGTTAAATATTTATTAATGTCCCCCCAAATCATACCAATCTAACTATATATCCTGTTATTTTGGTGTCAACTGACGCACATCTGATTCTCCCACTATGAGACCTTAATAAATAACGAACATGCACATCATCAAAATCATTGCACTGCTTTTTTTACCTGTCCTTGGCATGACTCAATCCAAAGTCCGTTGGATGACCATGGACGAGGCCATTGCACAATCTAAAATCCGGAAAAAAAAGATTTTCATAGATGTCTATACAGATTGGTGCGGGTGGTGCAAGAAAATGGAAAAATCAACCTTCCAAACGGATGAAGTCGCCAAAATCTTAAATGAAGATTATTATCCCGTCAAATTCAACGCCGAACAAAAAGCCCCCATTACCTTCAAAGGCAAGGTCTATAAATATGTCCAAAACGGACGTCGAGGCTACCATGAGTTGGCGAACTATCTTTTAGACAGCCAATTTTCTTACCCTACGGTAGTTTTTTTGGACGAAAACCAAAACATCATCCAAGCCATCCCCGGTTATCGCAAAAAACACGAGTTTGCCCTAATGGCTAATTACTTTGGCAAAAACTTCCATAAAAAAATGTCTTGGGATGCTTACACCAAAAAAAATAAATAACCCAGCCCAAACACCATCAATAACTTAATCAGCCGGCTCACCAAATGCAAATCCCCGGGCTGCACCGAGTGCATGGACTTGACCAGCGCTAACGCATTGAGTATCAATGGGATAAACAGATAGCCAAACTCCATCCACACACCGTTTTGCCCCAAATAAATCCAATAATAACCCACCAAAAGAAAAGTAATTCCCCCCAAAAAAAAGGCTATTTTTTGCGCAAGCGGAAGACCATATCTCACCGGCAATGACTTTGACCCATGGACTTTATCTCCGGTCATATCTTCCATATCTTTAATAATTTCTCGCCAGACGGTCGTCAAAAAAGCCATGACCGCATAGACAATAAAAATGAGCCGTACCCCACCGGTCTCTTGAGCCGGAAGACGCCCCAAATACATTCGCTCGGCATACCACAATATACCCGGCACAAAAGCACAATAGGCCGCTACCACAATATTCCCCGCAATAAAACTTTTCTTTAACGTTTTGGCGTAAGCCCATAAGACAACAGTCGCTACCGGATAAATCAATAATTGCCAAAAGTCATCAATAGCCCAAGCCAGATAAGCCGCCACCAAAAAACCAACACCGACCAGCCCCCAATAGACCACCCAAGCCTGCTCAATGGAAATGTATCGCCCCACAATCACTTTCTCCGGTTTATTCGCCTCGTCAATGGAACGGTCATAAATATCATTGATGACATAACCACCGGCCGCAATAAATACAGTCGCCAAAATCAATAAACCAAATTCATATCCATCCAAAGCACGACGGGACAGCGCCCCATACAAAATCCACCCCAGCAAAAGCTGAGTCAAACCCACTATCAGTAAATTGGGAAACCTAATCAAGCGAGATATGGCCACTACTTTCGTCAAAATAATATTCTTTGGTTTCGGTACATCGGCATAGTGGTTTAACGGTGAGTTTACTCCTAAAAGTATTCTGATGCGAAACCACCAAATTTTATTCTGTTTGGGAATTTTGTTCAATCGTTCAACTGTTCAACAGGGTAAACGAAAGAAAAAAATTAGAATATAAAAATAATAAATATCTTAGACAGGGAGTAAAAAATTGCACAAAAAGGCGGTGTTTAACTTATTGATAATCGATTCCTTAGTGAATTCTTAGTGGCAACTTCGTGTCCTTAGTGGTTAGGCATTACATTTTTCCTTACCACTAAGTTCACTTTAGATAACACTAAGCTTACACTAAGAAACTCTACAAATTCTTGGTATTGGACTGCCAAAATTCGGGTAAGAAATAGTGCACACATAGACTAACATATTATAAAATTTTTCTTTCGTTCACCCTGACTATTCAACTGAAAGCATTGATAATCAATTGGTTATGAGAATCAGTTGAACGATTGAACAATTGAACAGAAAGCATGTATCCACAATAATATTTGGCAACTTTCCAAACTATTTCAAAAACCCGACTTTTCGGAGCGGACTCACCTATTCTTCAAACAAAGGCCATTGCCCCTGAATCCGTAAGGTCTTTTCTATAACGTCTCGCACACATCCCGCCCCCCCTGCTAAGGGAGAAATATATTGAGAGATTTGGATAATTTCTGTAGCGGCATCGACCGGGCAAACCGGCAAGCCTACCCGACGCATCACTTGATAATCGGGCAAATCATCCCCCATATAAAGGATTTGAGACTCGTCTAAGTTGTACTTCCTGATGAGCTCTTCATAAATAGCCATCTTGTCCGAAATCCCCCAATAGACATCCGTGATGCCCAGCCCTTTGAGCCGGGTGACCACGCCTTGAGAGTTGCCCCCGGTGATGACGATGAGTCGAAAACTGGCTTTCAAAGCCTGCTTTACGGCATATCCATCCTTAATATTCATCACCCGGATTAGGCTCCCGTCTTCAAATATCGTCACACGGCTATCTGTAAAAACCCCATCAATGTCAAAAATGAACGTTTTGATGTAGTTAAATGGCTCTAGTAAATTAATCATTTTGGCTTCTCATTATTGTGGACGGTAAAGGTAGGCTTTTTTTGCCAATTTGATAAAAAGGGGGAAGCTTCGGCCATCATTTTGCGCCTTCCCGGTGCTGTGGTTGCCGACTCTTTGCTCAGCGTACTGCCTTCCAGGCGTGTGATTTTCACTTCCGTAAATACCTATACAAGTAATTCTTGGCTTCCGCAATTCCACAATTCTGCAATTCTTATTTCCGCATAAAATCAACAAATCCAATAAAAATCCGTTTCTTTGTGCATTCAATCACTAAAGTAAGATATGGAATTCGCAGAATTTGGATTAAACGATGGACTATTAGAAGCGCTAGGTTATATGGGTTTTGTGGAAGCAACGCCTATCCAAGAGAAAGCCATCCCACAGATATTAGAAGGAAGAGACTTAATTGCTGCCGCCCAAACCGGAACCGGCAAAACAGCCGCATTCATCTTGCCCATACTTCACAAACTCACCCAAGAACAGGATGGCCACATCAACACGTTGGTCTTGGCACCAACCCGAGAACTAGCCATTCAGATTGATAATCAAATTCAAGCCTTTACTTATTTTACCAATATTACGTCCATAGCCATTTATGGTGGAAGTACGGGTGGGGATTTTTCCCAACAGAAAAAAGCATTGACACATGGGGCGGATATTATTGTGGCCACGCCGGGCAAGCTACAATCACACCTGAATATGGGCTATGTCAAATTTGGCCATATCAAGCACGTTATTTTGGACGAAGCCGACCGGATGTTAGACATCGGGTTCTATGACGATATCATCAAAATCATCAAGCACACCCCAAAATCCAGGCAGACCTTGCTATTCAGTGCGACCATGCCCCCCAAAATCAAAAAGCTATCTAGGGAAATTTTACGAAATCCGTCGCTCATCTCTATCGCCTTATCCAAACCCGCAGAAGGTGTCACCCAAGAGATTTATAAGACCCATGACAATCAGAAAGTGCCTTTGATTGACCAAATCATCCGGTCAAATCCCGATTTTGGTCGCATCATTATCTTTAGCTCTACCAAAAAGAATGTAGGGAATATTGTCCGCAGCCTAAAATCTAAAGGACACAATGTCGAAGGGATTTCTTCCGATTTGGAACAATCTGAAAGAGAAGCCGTCGTCAACCGTTTTCGTTCCAAACAAACTAAAATCATCGTTGCCACGGACGTATTAGCTCGCGGTATTGACATCAAAGACATTGATTTAGTCGTCAACTTTGATGTCCCCGGAGATGCGGAAAGCTACGTGCATCGTATTGGCAGAACCGCTAGAGCCGAATCAAAAGGATTAGCCGTAACCTTAGTGAATCGGGACGACAATTATAAATTTAGACGAATCGAAGAACTCATTGAGCGTAAATTCAAATTCCTTCCGTTGCCGGAAAACATCCAAAACATCAAACCATCCCCCAATAAAAGTCGCTCTTCAGGACGTCATCGCTCCAGTAACAGAAACCCCAGAAATAAAAACAACCGGAATAAAAACCAAGGCAACCGGAATAAAAACCGAAATAAAAACCGAAACAAACAAAATAATAAGCACAAGACTAAAGGATAATTTCAAGGTTCAACAATTCAAAAAAAACCTTACCTTTGCGCCCGATTAAATTCTTTCCCCGCAAGGGGGCAAAATAACCAAAAAAATAATACAAAAATGGCAGGAAACCTAACCTTTACCATGATTAAACCGGACGCTACTGCTGCCGGACATATCGGTGACATTCTAGCAATGATCAATAAAGCCGGCTTCAAAATTGTAGCCATGAAATACACTAAGCTTTCGGCAGAAAAAGCAGGTGAGTTCTATGCGATTCACAAAGAGCGTCCTTTTTATGGCGAATTGGTAGCCTTTATGTCTTCCGGCCCTATCGTAGCGGCTGTCCTAGAAAAAGACAATGCTGTAGCTGATTTTCGGACACTTATTGGCGCCACTAATCCGGCAGAAGCCGCTCCGGGAACTGTCCGTAAACTATATGCCAAAAGCATAGGAGAAAATGCTGTCCACGGTTCTGATTCAGATGAGAATGCTTTGATTGAAGCTGCGTTTCACTTTGCAGGAACGGAAATCTTCAGGTAGTTTTTGTTGCTTTTTAGAATAATAGAAAACTTTCCAAAGGTACTACTTTTGGAAAGTTTTTTTTGTAACTGTTTAGGTGCCCCAATTTTTAGATAGAAAATAGGCATTTTTGTGGATGTTCCCGTAGGAACGCACGGCCGTGCGACCCTACGGGAGAAAATTTTAGCAAAAACAGGCGCAAAAGTGGGCGTTATGCCTAGCCTAATAAGCAATTTTGTAACGCAATAGTCCGGCTATTCTCCAAAAAATAGACTTCATCTACCCCAAAAAAAGCTCTTTTTTACCTCAAACACAATCCTACAGAGTAGTAACATCAAAAATATAGCTATATTAGCGGGATGAACTCAAAAGAAAAGGTAGTTGGTATCATCGGAGCCGGTAATTTTGGCAAAGCGGTAGCGAATTTGATTGCCCAAAATGGAAAGGTGCTGCTCTATTCTCGCAAACAAGAAAAAGCGGACTTAATAAACCACGCCCACCGGATTGATGGAGTGGACTTGCTCCCTAATGTCAGGGCAACCACCAGTCTCCAAGAGATTAGTGAAAGGTGCAAGACCATTTTCCCTATCGTCCCTTCCCGGCGTTTTCGCCGGATGATGCAGGATTTAGGCCCATTTTTGACGCCTTCGCACTTTTTGATTCATGGTACGAAGGGCTTCGCTCTAAATCAAATTCAAGAAGAAGACCTTGAATTTACTCGCATCTCCCGCAAACATGTAAGCTTAATGAGTGAAGTCATCCGCCAAGAAAGCTCCGTCGTCCGAATCGGCTGTATCTCCGGCCCCAATCTGGCTTCAGAAATTAATCAAGGCAAACCGGCGGGGACTTTGGTGGCCAGCCTTTACCAAGAAGTCATCCAAGAAGCCAAATCTTTATTGCGGTCTCCCCTGTTTCGAGTTTTCACATCCAACGATATCGTGGGAACGGAATTAGCCGGTGCTCTCAAAAATATTATAGCGATTCTTTCCGGCATCCTAGGCGGTCGGGATTTAGGCCGCAATCTCCAAGCTCTCGTCATCACCAAAGGCCTTGCGGAAATGATTGCTTTCGGCAAAGTAATGGGCGCCGAATCTAAAGCTTTTATGGGCACTGCGGGTATTGGAGACTTAATCGCAACCGCCATGAGTCCGGATAGCCGCAATTATCGGTTTGGATACCGACTCGGCCGAGGAGAAACCGTTGAAGAAATCAATGCCAATAATGATGAATTGGTCGAAGGCTTACGGACTTTGATTATCGTCTATCATCTTTCCAGAGACCAAAAAGTACACTTGCCTATTATCCAAGTTTTGTATCGAATTATTTATGGTAATTTCACTATTGACGAAGCAGTCAGATACTTGATGGCTTATCCTTTTGATACGGATGTGGATTTTTTGGATTAGTGGAGTGCTTTTGGCGTTCAATTTGTCCTTCGGACGTTCAATTTGCCCTTCGGACGTTCAATGTCCTTCGGACGTTCAAGGGAAAAAGCTCTTGGCTGCCTAGTCGTTAAGTTCAAGTGGCAAGATCTCTTTCCTGCCTAGCCGTTATACCGTTATACCGTTGAGTTTACTCCGAAAAGTCTGGTGAAGTAGTTTGTTCTTGAGTCCACAAAATTTTATTTGGTTTCTTTATGACAACCCTTCCACAGGTTTCCCTTTTGTAAAAGGAAACCGTATGGTAACCAAATAAAATTTTGTTCATCGCTTTAACTTCTGGCAAAGTGGACTTTTCGGAGCGGACTCACCGTTACATCGTTACACCGCTATACCGTTATTTACCTTTGGACGTTCAAGGGAACTCGCTCTTGGCTGCCTAGCCGTTAAGTTCAAGTGGCAAGATCTCTTTCTCGGCTTCCCGATAGACCGTTATACCGTTACACCGCTATACCGTTATTATCGAATGCAGAATGCCAAATATCGAAGAATGAAGTAAAATCCCAACCAAAAATCCAAATCTCTCAACTAGCGCAACGAATCAACTAGCGAAGCTTGCGAGCGAATCAACTCTTTCAACTAGCGCAGCGAATCAACTTT
>JALVCY010000459.1 GCA_027009605.1 Saprospiraceae bacterium | reverse complement strand
AAAATATTCCTGTAGCTTCCAACCCAAATCATACGCTAAAGGATAGCTTTTGCCCTTTTTCTTGATGTTCTTGACGATGATGGTCAGATAAGCACCGGGCTTCATTTTTTGCGCAAGCTTCGCATAAATGGTACATAGTTCATCGACAAATTGTTCGTAATCTGTGATATTGCCTAAGTCGTGGGTGTCATCCGAATAATTGAGTTGCAGACCTTTGGCTTTTCGGGTGGCTTGATTTTCGGCTCCTTTCATATTGAGCATGTCCCAATAGGGTGGGGACGTGAACAAATAGTCGATTACCGGAAAGTCCCGTTTGGTGATTTTTCGAGCATCTTTGAGTAGGAGTTTGTGTTTGGGCTTTTGCGTAAGCGTCTCGGCAAAAGTAGCTAAACGAGTGTTGGCAATCTCCAAGAAAAAGGCGCTTAATTCGGTGCCGTAGCCATTTCGATTGGTTTGTAAGGCGGCGAGTAGGGTGGAGCCGGTACCGGACATGGGATCGAAGACGTTTTCTTTGGGTTGGGTGAATCTTTCGATAAAAAATTGGGCGATTTCTTCGGGGAACTTGGCCGGATGTAGAATTTCGTTTTTATTGCGCCTTTTGGGTCGGAAGATTTTCCAATTGGGGACTTCGTTCTTGAATTGGTTTTTTTCGAGACGGATATTTTTAAAGAAATCAATGTCCGGGATGGAAAATTCGCCCAAGCTGTCTTCATCCTTTCGGAAATAGGAAATATAATAGGTGGCTTGCGCAAAAGGAGCATATTTTTTGGCGGAAGCTACTTGATTTTCGTAGCAGCCAATTTTTTCGTCGCGCATACTCAGGCCGGTGGCGAGCATGCGGCTCATGTCCCAGGCATAAGGTAAGTATTGCCCCCGGTAAAGCGTATTTTGGTGCATGATGGCCAAAAAACGACGGTGGATTAAATGTGGATACAGGTCTTGTGCCAAAAGAAAAATCTCTTTCTTGAGTTTTTGATAGTTCGGGAGTGAAAGCTTTTCTTCTTGTCTCCGGATGTCGATGAGAATCAATTGGAGCTCCGGGATTTTTCTTTTGGAAGAAGGAAGAAACACCTTGATATTCAGGGACTTAGCTACTTTTTTGATGGCTTTTTGGCCGGCTGCATCACCGAAGTAAAAAATATTTTGCGGCAAGCTGCCATCTAATCTTAGGAAAAATCTTAAATTTGAGCGATAGGTCGCTTCATCGCCTTGGTCTATAAACCAAGACTTTTGGAAGGGCAGCCATTCCTTGGACGTAATATTATTGAACCGGTTTCTCATAGGCCGCAAAATACAAAAAAATGACCAATCTCCAAGAAGAATTACGAGAGTTGATTTTATACAAGCATTCAAAAGAGCAGCGAGATAAGGTGGTGGCTTGGGTGGGTAATGACCGCCGGCGATTTGATGTCCTGATGCAGTTGTTTTTGGGGGACGAATACCGGGTCGTACAGCGAGCCGCTTGGGCTTTGCGGTTTATCGGGGAGCAACATCCGGAATGGATAAAGGCTTATTTGGATGCGTTGGTCAAGGCGATTCAACATCCGACGCACGATGCCGTGGTGCGCAATGGCTTATTGGTATTGGTGGAAATGGATATTCCCAAAAAGTATTGGGGCGAATTATTGGAGATGGGTTTTGACTATTTGATGAAAGTGAGTACCCCGACCGCCATCAAAAGAGCCGCCTTGTTGGTGGTCGCCAAAATCTGTGAGCAAGAACCCGAATTGAGAGAAGAATTGGTCTTGGTCTTGCAGGATCAGATGCCGCATGCACCGGTGGGATTCCGGAATATTGCGGGAAAATTTATCAAAAAGTTTTCCTGAATTTGGGACAGAATGACGGTGAGTTTGCTCCGAAAAATAAGAATAAAAACACAAAGCAAAAGGCCTTCACTTTCAACTTTCTCAACTAGCGAAGCCTGCGAGCGAATCAACTCTTTCAACTTTGAGTTCGCTCCGAAAAGTATTCTGCTGTAAAACTACCAAATTTTATTCTGTCTAGAGATTTTGTTCAATCGTTCAACTGTTCAGTCGAAAGTACTGGGAATCAATATGTTGGCGTTCAATTTGTCCTTCGGACGTTCAATATGTGCTTCGCACGTTCAATTGCCTTCGGCGTTCAAGGGGGCGCGCTCTTGAACGCCTACCTGCTAGACCGGTGAGTTACTCCTAAAAGTATTCTGATACAAAACTACCAATTTTTATTCTGTTTGGAGATTTTGTTCATCGCTTTAATTTCTGGCGGAGTGGACTTTTCGGAGCGGTCTCAACAATTGAACAGAATACATGCATCCCGAATAAAATTTGGGATTGTTCATTAAAGTGTGTCTTTATTAAAAAATAGAGTTAAGATAGCCCAGCTTTCTGAGCTTGCCCGTAGGGGCTCCGCCCCGCTCGGAGGCCTTTGGCCGGAGAGCGGG
>JALVCY010000458.1 GCA_027009605.1 Saprospiraceae bacterium | reverse complement strand
CACCCACTGAAGATTAGAACATCCACTACTTTGCGCCAAATCTGTATGCAAAAATTCTGGAAATTATACAAAAGCCAAGCAGATGTAGTATCTTTTTCTTGGTCTTGTGCGAACGGCTTGGCTCACCCACCGCATCACTATCGGTGCTCCACCTTTTTTCGACTTTGTCGTCAAAAGGCTGCGAGCTTAGCGATCCGGTAAGTAGTCGTTTTCAATCGTTAAGCGTGGAGCGCAGCGGAAAGATTGGTGCGCCCCTACTAACTACGCCATTTGAAATTCCAAGTAACCGCCGGAATAATAGGAAAAATAGAGACCTTATAGGCCTTTACAGAAGACTGCCCCGTGTTCACATTGGTCTCGGTATCATAGTAAATGAAAAATGGATTAAAATGATTGTAAACATTGTAAACCGATAGATTCCAAGATGATGAAAAACGCTTTTTAGAGTCCGGATGCGGCTTGAAAGTGACACTTAAATCCATCCGATGGTAGGGATTGATGCGGGCACTATTGCGCAAGCCGTAATCCAAGTAAAATCGGTTGTTGTTCAAAAAGACACTTTTTACCGGCGTGTAGGCTCGCCCTGTTCCGTAAATAAAGACGCCCCCCAATTCCCATTTTTTATGCAAAGAATAATTGGCCACAATAGACAAATCATGTCTGCGATCATAAGTGGGCGCAAAGAAAATGCCTTTGATTCCATCAAAGATGCGTTCGGTTTTGGCTAAGGTATAGCCAATCCAGCCTGTCAATTTGCCTTTGTTCTTACGCACAAAAAATTCTGTGCCGAAAGAGCGGCCTTCTCCAAAAATAAACTCCGTTTCCACTTCTTGCGCCGGATTTTCGGTGTAGTCTTCCGGGTAGTCAATTTGATTCCATAGATATTTATAGTAGGTTTCTAAGGATGCTTCGTAGGTATTCTCTTTAAAATTACGGAAGTAGCCTAGGGAGACTTGGACGCCGGTTTGGGGTTTTACTTTCTCCGAACTAGTCACCCAGACATCCGCCGGTAGCGAGCCATTGGATGTACTGACCAAGTGCATATATTGTGCGTTATAGATGGCGCCAAATTTGATAGATGAGACATCATTGAGCCCATATTTTGTACTCAGCCGCGGCTCCAAATTGGTGAACGCTGTGATGATTTCACCATTTTTATACTTTTTTCCCGTAAGGGCCGATGTCCAAGGGCCTGCTTGCGCATAATAATTACCCCGTAGCCCGAGACTAAGCGTCCAATCTCTAGTTATTTTCATCTCATCAGACAGATAAAGCGACGCATCATGGGCATATTTAGGCTTCAAATCATTTGTAAAATCTTCTTTGCCATCGGAGACGCCTGCCACATTGGGCAGAAAACGATGCCAAGTATATTTAGCCCCGTATTGGATGTGATGACGGTAATGGGGAAACCAATCAAAATCCACCTTGCCACCCCAATCCCGGACACCGGAATAAACATTAAATTCAAATTTGTCCTGTATGCCCTTTACAGAAAAATCATAGTCATTATAAATCAAAGATGTATTTACAAAAAGTTTGTCCGTGAATAAGTGATTCCAGCGCAAAGTAGCCGTCGCATTTCCATACGGCAGCTTCACTCCAAAACCCCTTGCGACACTCTTATATCGCAAGACATCTCGACCGAAATAACCACTGGCATAAATTCGATCTTTCTCTGAAAACCGATAATTTATCTTGGTATTCAGGTCGTAAAAGTAATAATTCGTCCCGTCAAAATTGGTCTTTTTTATGATAGGTTGTATCAAGTCAAATATGTAAGTACGCCTTCCGGAAACAATAAAAGAGCTGACTCCTTTTTGAATCGGGCCTTCTATAGTCAAGCGAGAAGAAACCGTACCAATACCACCCGTTACTTCATAATTTTTATTATTCCCGTCTTTCATTTGGATGTCCACTACTGATGACAAGCGCCCCCCGTACTTAGCCGGCATATTCCCCTTAATGAGCGTAGTATTTTTAATAGCATCGGCATTAAAAACCGAGAAAAAGCCCAACATGTGACCCGAATTATAAACAACGGCTTCATCCAGCAAAACCAAGTTTTGATCCGGTCCCCCACCCCGCACATAAAACCCCGAACTTCCCTCCCCCGAAGACAATACTCCCGGTAGCAATTGAATGGATTTTAATACATCAACTTCACCCATAAAGGCCGGTATGGATTTGATGCGTTCCGTGGATAACTTTACTGTACCCATATCGGTACTTTGTATGTTTTTATCTTCTTTTTCGGATTTAACGACGACTTCTTCCAATTCTACCCCGCCTTCGCTGAGCTCGATATTGACTACCCTGTTTTGAGTTAAATCGACGTTTACGACTTGGTCATTAAATCCTAAATAAGAATAAACAATCGAGTATTGACCGGCTTCCAAAGTCAAGGAATAAAAGCCATAAGCATTGGAG
>JALVCY010000457.1 GCA_027009605.1 Saprospiraceae bacterium | reverse complement strand
ACAATCCGATAAACAGCCCAATCGCTACTTCATTCACCAAAGGCGATGTCACCAAGAAAGCGAAAGTCACCCCCAGCGGAATCCCACCTTTTACAAATCCAATAAACAACGGCACCGACGAGCAAGAACAAAAAGGTGTCACCACCCCAAACAAACTCGCCATCAAATATTCAAATCCATGCAACTTATTGCGGGATAGATAATTGCGTACCTTATCAATCGGAAAATAACTATTGACAATGCCCATCAAAAAAATGATGACAAAAAGTAATAGTAATATTTTCGTGGTATCATAAATAAAGAAGTTGAGCGCATGCGCCAAATGGCTGTCTGCGGCCAAACCTAATTGATCATAAACAATACTGTCTGCGATTTTTTGTATCCAATCAAACATTAAGAATGATGTTTTTTTATTTTTTGAAGCAAGACCTTTTCCAAGTCTTCAAAAGGGAAAAATCCTTCATGTCGAAAGAATTCTTTTCCATCTTTATCCAAAAATACTTGGGTAGGAATCAGGTCAATTTTGTATTGCTCAGCATACGGCTTGCCTTCTTTTGTCCACACATCGTAGAAAATGGTTTTCACCTGATTGGGGTATTTCTCTTCTACTTGTTTGATTACTCCTTGCATTTTTTGACAAGGAATACATCTTACAGAACCCAACTCAATGAAAGTGATGGTTTCCGATTTGGGTGCTCCACTATTTTGGGCGCAAGCCTGAAATGACAACATTATCAAAATCAGCCCCATTTGAAATAATTTCATGATTTTTTCTGTTTGTTATTATTATTTATTTGTAACTGTTTAGCTACCCACTATTTTGGTCAAAAAATGCCCTTTTTGCGCCTGTTTTTGCTAAAATTTTTTCACGTAGCCCAGCTACGCTTCAAAAATTGTAGCTTCAACATACACAAAAATGCCTATTTTTTGCCTTAAAATAGGAGCACCTAAATAGTTACATTTATTTTTTTGCGAAAGCATATCGCTTCCGGAAATAAAGCGCCACATTCACCAAGCCAATCAACACCGGAACTTCCACTAACGGACCGATGACACCGGCAAAAGCTTGCGGAGAATTGATGCCAAAAATAGCAATAGCCACGGCGATGGCCAATTCAAAATTATTGCCCGTAGCCGTAAAAGCAATAGATGCGTTGCGCGGATAATCTATCTTCATCGCCTTCCCCACAAAAAAACTGACAAAGAACATCACCACAAAATAGATGACCAAGGGTATCGCCACTTTCACCACATCCATCGGAATTTCCACAATCAAATCGCCTTTCAAACTAAACATCAGAACAATCGTCCCCAACAGTGCCACCAAGGTAATCGGAGAAATAAACGGAATAAATTTTCGCTTATACCATCCTAACCCCTTGATATTCACTAAGATACGACGGCTTAAATAGCCTGCCAAAAATGGAATTCCCAAATAAACCAAAACACTTTTGGCCACTTCACTCATCGGTACTTCTACATCAAAACCGGTCACTCCAAAATATTTGGGCAGCACACTAATAAAAAGCCAAGCGTAAAAACTATACGTCAACACTTGAAAAATACTATTCAACGCCACCAAGGCCGCTCCGTATTCCCGACTGCCGTGCCCCAAATCATTCCAAACGAGCACCATGGCAATGCAGCGAGCCAGACCGATTAAAATCACACCGGACATATATCCGGGCTCATCTCTCAAAAATATTATCGCTAATAAAAACATCAGTACCGGCCCGACAATCCAATTCAAAACCAAGGAAAGTGTCATCACCTTCCGATCCTTCAACACTTTTGGAATGAGACTGTAATCGACTTTCGCCAACGGTGGGTACATCATCAAGATTAGACCGATGGCCAAAGGAATATTGGTCGTCCCACTCGACGCCGATTGAATCACTTCAGTGACCTGCGGAAACAGCCGACCAATCCCCACCCCAATCAGCATCGCCAAGAAAATCCACACCGTCAAAAAACGGTCTAATATTTTTAATTTAGCTTTCACGAAAGACTAGCAGCAATCCGAATTAAAATTACCAATAATAAACAAACTAGTGGTATCCCCTTTAGTCGGAAAACCTTTGGCGACCCACTTAACCAATCCGTCTCTCATATTGAACACTTGCTCATAGCCGGCATTCATGGCGTAATAAGTGGCTTTTAAGCTTTTTTCCCCCTTGCGGGAGACGAAGACCACTTCCCTATCTTTTGGAATTTCGTTGATTCGGTCTTCCAATTCCAGTAAGGGAATATTCAGATAATTGGGTACGTCAAAACTGACTATTTCGACATCTTTTTTGTTACGGACATCGACGATAAGCGCGCCGGCTTTTACTTTCCCTTTGGTGGTGGTTGGGCAAATTTCTTTTGCTGGTTTCATTTTTTTAATTTTTGTTGATTAGTTTTTGAGCTTATTGCGAAAAGTCTGATGTGGTGGTTTATTTTTGTGTCCACAAAATTTTATTCTGTTTTCGCTTTTGTTTTAACCCACTAAATCTCCCTTAGAAAAGGAGAGTAACGGTAAACAGAATAAAATTTTGTTCATCGCTTTAATTTCTGGCAGAGTGGACTTTTCGGAGCGGACTCATCGTTAAATCGTTCAACTGATTCTTATAACAAATTGATTATCAATGGTATCATTTGAACAATTGAACAGTTGAACAAAATTACACAAACTCAATCTTTCAATAATTCAACGACTTCGTCTTTGGAAGGCACCCGTCCTTTGACGGTGATTTTTTCGTCGATGACCAGTACCGGGGTGGAAAGGACGTTGTATTCCATAATATCCATGATGTCTTCGACTTTGATGATGTCTGCATCAATGTTATTTTCACCGACCACTTCTTCGACTAAAGCGGTGGTTCTTTTGCATTTCGGGCAACCGGTGCCCAAGATTTTGATTACTTTTTTGCTCATTGCTCAATTTTTATTGTTTATCGCCAATAAACGATAGTGAAGTTAAAAAGGTTACCCCAAAGAAATAGTCCGGTCAACCTGTATTATTTATTGAAGAAATCGGCAAATAAAGCTTTGGCTCGATTCCACACTTCTTGGTCAACGCAGTATTTTATCTTCGGCGGCTTTAGCTCGCCTTGGATTAAACCTGCATTTTTCAATTCTTTAAGGTGTTGAGACACAGTAGATTGCGCAAGCGGAAGAACATCGACCAAGTCCCCGGTAAAGCAGCAAGATTCATTTTCCAAATATTGCAAAATAGCTATACGCGTGGGATGGGCTAATGCTTTCGCAAACATGGCTAATGCTTCCGTATCATCCTTGTATTCTATGATTTCTATTGTTCTCTTCATTTCTTATCGCAAATGTACGATTGATTTTTATTAAGTGCAAGTCTGACTGAAGCAGACATCCATTCATTTTTATGGATAATCATGACTTAGGTCATCGTAATTACTAACTAGAATCAACAAACAAACCACATCAATCTTAACCTATAAGTCACTGTTCTTTAGTAACTTGCACCCAATCTTAAAAAGGACAAAATAGTCTTCTTTTGTCACCTTAAAACAAATGAATTATGCTAACAAAAAAACAAGCGAAAATTTTCTTTTTGGGCGGTACGCTACTGTTTGCCATTATTTTTCTCGGGCTTTCGTACGATACAGTCACAAACGGAATTACATCCCACACTCATCCGGACAATATGACGGAAGCAGTCGTTCTCGGACGTACTCTGTGGGACAAAAACAACTGTATGGGCTGCCATACTTTGATGGGCGAAGGGGCTTATTATGCCCCGGAATTAACGAAAGTGTATGATCGCCGCGGGCCGGACTACATCAAAACAGCCGTCATGTTTAAAAACAATGGCTTAGGCTGGGGACAACGCGGACGGCACATGGTAGAGTATAACTTTACAGAAAAAGAAGCCGACGGATTAGTAGCCTTCTTCAAATGGGTCGGTGAAATGGATTTGAACGGATATCCTGCTCCACCTACCATCAAGTAATCTTCTTTTTCAACGACAAAGCTTTTGCAATGAAACAAACAGCTAGGAATGCAGCCAATTAAGAGATGCTCATGATGGTTGTTTACCTGTGAACAGCAGGCATTAAAAAAGTAATCAAAAAAATAAACAAATGAAATATAAATCACAAAAAGTAGCATACTATTTCTTTGGTCTGAGTATGCTTCTCATTACTCTTCAGATTATTTATGGATTCATCATGGGATTTGCCCACATGGGTTATGATGGATTACATCGTTGGATTCCATTTAATACGGCATCTGCAACACACAAAAACTTATTAGTGGTATGGATTATTTCCGGATTTATGGGCGCTGCTTATTATATTATTCCGGAAGAAGCCGAACGGGAATTAGTCTCTGTCAAGCTGGCGATGCTCCAATTTTGGACATTGGCTATTGTCGGAGTGATAGCTGTCGCCGGATTCCATGTTGGCTGGTGGGAAGGTCGTAAATTCTTGGAGATTCCCCGTCCTTTAGACTTTTTGGTCGCCGCCAATGTGGTTGGCTTTATTCTGCTCATACTCATCACCTTACTGAAAGGGAAGAAACAAACTTCAACGGCTTGGGTCTTAACGATGGGACTTGCCGCAGCAGGATTGCTTTATTTGCCGGGGATGATTTTCTTTGACAATATTTCTATGGACTCCTTCTTCAGATGGTGGGTGGTTCACCTATGGGTAGAAGGCGTATGGGAGTTGATTATGGGTGGTATCTTAGCTTTCTTGTTGATTAAATTGACAGGAGTGGACAGAGAGGTCATCGAAAAATGGTTGTACTTAATCGTAGGATTGACTTTCTTGTCCGGTATTTTAGGTACCGGTCACCACTATTACTTTACAGGAGTGCCTAAGTATTGGTTGTTAATCGGTGGTGTTTTCTCTTCTTTGGAGCCACTAGCCTTTTTAGGTATGACCTTGTTTGCGCTGTCTATGTACCGTAAGGGGAATAAAAAACACCCGAATAAACTTGCAGTCACTTGGACTTTGAGTACCGCTATTGTTTCTTTCTTAGGTGCAGGTTTGCTGGGGCTAGCGCATACATTGCCACAGGTGAACTTACACACCCACGGAACGTTAATCACTGCAAGTCACGGTCACTTGGCATTTTGGGGGGCTTATGGTTCGTTAGTTTTTGCCATGATTTCTTATGCGATGCCACAAATGACCGGACGTAGAATTTACGACAATAGAGCCGGGCATCTTGCTTTTTGGTTAGCCAATATCGGAATGATTACCATGGCAATTGCTTTTGCAGCAGCCGGTATCGGTCAAGTATATATCGAACGCTTGGCAGGTAAAGACTTTATGACCGCAGCTAATGCCATCAAGCCACACTTCTTTGTTTTGATTATTGGGGCGACCATATTCTCGATTGGAGTGACTTACTTTATTGTTAACTTCATCCGGTTTGGTTTACCGAATGATGAAGCGCTTAGAGCTGACGATAAATACGAAGCATTGAGTAATTAATTGATACACAGGCCGGTCAGGTCTGCTTCTCTATTCTATAACAAAAATGGTTCGTTACATCACCTTGTAGGGAGCCATTTTTGTTTTACCTTAAACTTGCCAAATAGACATGAAGATAAAAACTGCACCTTATTACCAACCCATCGCCAAAGAAATTGAAGTCTTTGAACACGTCTATAAAAACAGACTCCCACTCCTGCTCAAAGGCCCAACCGGTACCGGTAAATCTAGATTTGTAGAATACATGGCCTTTCAACTGGATAAACCTATTATCACCGTGGCCTGCCATGAAGAGACTTCGGCCACAGACTTAATTGGTCGCTATATTCTGAAAGGCACTGAGACTCATTGGCAGGATGGGCCATTGACGAAGGCGGTTCGCGAAGGAGCCATTATTTATTTGGACGAAATTGCGGAAGCCAGGCCGGATATTATTGTGGCCATACACTCTTTGACCGATTATCGGCGGGTATTATTTATTGATAAGTTGGGGGAAGAGATTAAAGCACATGAAGACTTTCTTTTAGTGGCTTCCTACAATCCCGGCTACCAAAAAGGATTTAAAGAGCTAAAGCCTTCGACTCGTCAGCGCTTTGTCTCCTTGAGTTTTGGTTACCCCAAAAAGGAGGTGGAAAGCGAAATTGTGCAAAAAGAAACCAATCTTAATGAGAAAGACGCAAAGTCGCTTGTTAAAATTGGTGAGAAGATACGGAATCTTACGGAGTTGGGGTTGACCGAGACGGTGAGTACCAGGCTTCTTGTTGATGCGGCCAAATTAATCAATTCGGGGCTGCCTAAACGTTTAGCGGTGCATGTGGCTATTATTGAGCCGTTGACTGATGAGTTGGAGGTGATTGAAGCTTTGCGGGATCTTACGGAGATGATGATTTGATGGTCTTTGGTCTTTGGGGCGCAGCAAGCTGCTTTTGGTCTTTGGCTTGGGCGGTGGTTTGTTTTTAACTTCATCAATCTTAATTCGTCAATCTGCAATCGTTCAATCTGCTCCGAAAAGTCGGGTTTTTGAAATCGTTGGAACAGTTGCCAAATATTATTTTGATGGAATGCCTTCTGTTCAATTGTTCAAGCGTTCAATCGTTCAACTGATTGTACATAACTAGTTGATTTCCAGTACCTTCGATTGAATAGTTGAACAGTTGAACGATTGAACAAAATTACTCCAAGCCCCAAAACAGAATAAAAATTGGTGGTTTTTCAACAGAATACTTTTCGGAGCAAACTCAACAATCCAAAAGTAATCGTTAAACCGGAATACCGAAACTTGGCTAATTAATTACAATACACTTGAAATGAAGAAAGATATTTATCATCCGCCGGGTGGAATTTTGATTTGGGTCATTATTTTTGTGGAAATCATTACGTTTTCTATGGGGATTTTGGCCTATTCCTACATGCGCTCTAAGAATGTGGAGCTATTTAATTCGTCCCAAATGACCCTGGAAAAGGGATTGGCGACCATCAATACCATCGTGCTTTTGACGGGCGGTTTCTTGATGGCTATGGGCATCCAAGACTTAAAAAAAGGATTGAATAAACAGAGTGCCCGCTGGATATTAGGAGCCATTCTTACGGGCATTTTGTTTTTGATTATTAAGGGGAGTGAGTATGGCATCAAGCTGGAACATGGGCATGACTTGCGTGAAAATTTGTTTTTCACATATTATTGGCTGCTGACGGCCTTTCATTTTATTCATGTTTTTGTGGCTGTGGTTATTTTGACTGCACTTTATTTTAGCGTCAAAAAAGGGAAATATACGAGCGAGAATTATTTTGATGTGGAGACCGGCGGTGCTTTTTGGCACATGTGCGATTTGATTTGGTTGATGTTGTTTCCTGTCTTATACTTGTTGCATTAAAAAATGGTAAACATGACGAACGAGAAGAAAAAAAATACAATTACTTGGATTGCCTTGGTGCTATTGACGATTTTGAGTTGGAAATTTTCGGAGTCCCTTTCGGGAAAAATGGGGCTAATGGTTGTTATTTTGGCTTCCATCACTAAGTTTTTTGGCGTAAGCTTGCAGTTCTTAGAATTAAAAAAAGCCCACTCTTTTTGGAAATTCGGGCTACTTGGTTTTTTGGTGATTTTTTATTTTCTGGTATTTTTATTTTTTAGCTGATAGGGCATTGAGAAGCGCTTTGCAAAATTCTAGAGATGGAGCTGGACAAATTATTTTTCAAAAAATTATTTAACTTCTATAAGCGTAAGACGCAAAAGAAGATAGACCCTTTGGTGCAAGCCCGTACCATTGAGCTGGAATATCTAAAACCCCGCCTAACTATCCTTGCCCGTGCTTTGACCGGACGACCTATTGATATTATTACTTCCGAGCGGGAAGGCGGATGGACCGGCACTAAATTCTTCCTTCCGGAAAAAATGTCCTTTTTTGCGCAAGCGGAAGACAATCTTAAATTTTATATTTTCAGGACTTTGTATCTTGCCGCTCAAAAACGACTGCAACTTAATTGGCCCAATCAAAAAACCATCGCACTCTCTTGGGACTCCGGACATCCCGTTGCCGAATCTCAACAAGAAGCCTTCAAACATTCGACTCCGGTTTTGGATTATTTGGCCGAAGAGTTTCCGGTTACTAAGGAATTGCACGAAGAATTAAAAAAAGAATTATTAGCGCAAGCAACAGAAAAAGAACCGGCTGATTTGTCTTGGCTTTATGGTCGTTGGATGTTTTTGGGCGAAGACTTGGATGCTACCGGCCAACTCCATAAATATTCAGATTTAGTCAAAAAATCGGCACCGACACCAACGACCAATATCAAAGCCAAAAATTCGGATGAAGTCACCACGCTGCAAGTGGACAAGGAAGCGCAAGAGCAATTTGTCCTGACGCATAATTTTGAAAAGGTAGAAACCGTCGAAGAATTTCAAGGTACTTGGCGGGATTTTGATGGGGATGACTCGCTGAGCGATGACCAAGACGCACTCCAGCAAACCAATTTAAAACACACCGTACGTGTGGACGATATAGCCCATTCCGTGTATCAAGCGGAATTTGCGGGTACCACTTCCGTCATGGAAAGCGTGGATAAAGATGACCACCGGCTTTGTTTCCTTTACGACGAATGGGATCGCAAGAAAAGAAAATATTTAGTTGACTATTGCAAAGTCTATCCTACCTTTTCGCAAGATAAAAATGCGGCTTATGTCCGGCGCACTTTTGAAGATAACCGGCTCACAATGAACTCATTACGCAAGATTTTTGCACAAATGAGCAATGAGTTGCAAACCGTCAGAAGGCTGGACAAAGGCGCAGAATTTGATTTGGATGCTTTGATTGATTTTCAGACAGACATCGCAGCGGGACACACGCCTTCCGATAAAATTTATCTATCCAAGCGCAAATTAAAAAAGGATTTTTCCTTTTTATTCTTATTAGATATTTCCTTGTCCAGTGATGGGTACGCCAAAGGCAACCGGGTGCTGGATGTGGAAAAACAAGTCGTATTATTATTTGGAGAAGCACTGCATGAGCACGATGTAGAATTTGAAATTGACGGCTTCTACTCCAAGACCAGAAATAATTGCAGCTACATCCACTTCAAGACTTTTGACGAAAGTTGGAAAACGGCTCAAGCCAAATTAGCCGCCGCCGAGCCACAAGGTTATACCCGGATTGGGCCCGCCCTTCGTCACGCCGGTGCCCTACTCCAAAAACGTTCCGCCCGGAAAAAATGGGTCATCCTTCTTTCCGACGGCAAACCCAATGACTATGATAAATATGGCGGCCAATACGGCGTAGCCGATATCCGCCGCTCGCTCTACGAACTCCACCAAAACCATATCCAAACCTACGCCTT
>JALVCY010000456.1 GCA_027009605.1 Saprospiraceae bacterium | reverse complement strand
TGGGCATAGATGTGACCATTCATATCAACAACCGGAAAGTATTGGCAGGGATAGCAGAAGCCGCCGGTATTAGGGACGATAAATTTGTCGATATGACTGTGGCCATAGATAAGTTAGACAAGATTGGGCGTCAAGGCGTCATGGATGAGTTGATTCGGCGGGAGATTCCGGAAGAAAATGCCCGGCGATTGATGGATTTGCTGGAGATTGCATCGATAGAAGAGCTGGCGGCCAAAATGGATGATGCCGGCTCGGAAATAGGGCTGACAGGAGTAGAAGAGTTGCAAGCTATTTGGCGTTTTTTGGAGCATAGCCCATTGAAGAATGTCCTAAAATTTGATATTGCCTTGGCTCGCGGGTTGAGTTATTATACGGGAACAATCTTTGAAGTCACTGCTAATGATGTTCGGATGGGAAGTATTCTCGGGGGCGGACGATATGATGATTTGACGGGCATTTTTGGATTGAAAAATATGTCCGGGGTGGGGATTTCTTTTGGAGCGGAGCGGATTTATGATATTATGGAGTCCCGCCAGCTTTTTCCGCAAGGAATCGAAAATGAAGTCAAGGTCTTAATCGTGACTTTTGATGATGTGGCCTTGGATTATGGGTTTGGGATATTGACAGCTTTGCGCAAAGCGGGGATTTCGGCTGATATTTATCCGGAACCGGCCAAGATGAAAAAGCAAATGAAATATGCCAATGCTCGAAACGTACCCTATGTCCTTGTGATTGGAGACAATGAAATGGAGACCGGACATTTGGTGCTAAAGGATATGGATTCCGGTGCACAACGCAGCCTGTTTTTAGAAGAGCTTATTGAAGTGTTAGGTTAGTATCCGGGGCATTCGATTGGATGAAAAAGCTTATTAGATATTTTTTACTGGTGGTGTTAGCGGCGATAATTTGGGCGTTTTTTGCCCTATTTTATCCGCGGACACCGATTATTAGCGGATTTGCGGCGCATAGTGTCTGTTCTTGTCACTTTATAGCTCACCGCAATCAGGCCGATATTGAGCGAAACGACAATGACATCGACATCATTAGTCAAGCAAAAAATGTGATTGACGAAAAGGAGCAATCGGTCACTTCTACTATTTTTGGTTTGCGCAAGCGGAAAGCGATTTACCGGAAGGGGTATGGTTGTGTACTCATCGGTTTGGACGGGACAGTTCCCGCAGACTTTGACCATGTCCCGCCAAGGGCGAGTTTGAGTGATAGCTTGCCTTGGCCTTACGGCAAAAAAGAAGTCGCAGCCATTCGTCCGGATGTGCAGGAGATAGTTCGTCAAGCCTTCGATAAGCCGGGAGAAAACATCCAAAAAACGAGAGCCGTTGTCGTCGTTCATCGGGGACAAATAGTGGGTGAGCAATACGCTCCCGGATTTGACAAGGAAACCCCGCTTTTGGGTTGGTCAATGACCAAAAGTATCGTCAATGCGCTTTATGGTATCCAAGTGATGCGGGGCAAAATCGATATTCATCAGCCCGTGAATCCACCGGAATGGACAGATAATCGAAAAGCCATCACCTATAACAATCTGCTTCAAATGAACAGCGGCTTGGAATGGACTGAAGATTATGCCTCTATCTCCGATGCCACCAAAATGTTATTTGAAGCATCCGATGTGTCCGGTGTACAATTGAACAAACCGCTAGAATTTCCGATTGGGGAGCACTGGGAGTATTCGTCCGGTACGACCAACTTGTTGAGTGGGCTTTTGCGCAGACAGTTTGCGACCACTCAATCCTATTTGGATTTTCCGCATGAAGCCTTATTTGGTAAGTTGGGGATGAATTCGATGGTTTTGGAAACGGACTTAGTGGGTAATTACATTGGTTCATCCTACAGCTTTGCTACGCCTAGAGATTGGGCCAAATTCGGGCTGTTGTATCTGCAAGACGGCGTTTGGAACGGGGAGCGGATTTTGCCGGAAGGTTGGGTTCGTTACACGGCAACACCTGCCCAAGGTTCGGAAGGGGACTATGGAGCTCAATTTTGGTTGAATGCGGGAGGAGAATATCCCAAAAGTCCCAAGGATATGTTTTATTGTGACGGGTATCAAGGGCAATATGTGTATATTTTGCCTAGTCAAGACTTGGTGATTGTGCGTATGGGTTTGTTGGGTTATCCTGATTTTGCGGCGGATGATTTGGTCTCGGGGGTTGTGGATGCTATTGGGGAGTAATCACTTCAAAAATCTTAACCCGTAACTCTTAACTCTCCAATTCGACCCGCCTCCATCAGGAATTAAGATTTAAGAATGCAGAATTAAGATTTAAGAATGTAGAATGAAGAGTGGAGAAGTAGGGACGTTTTTAATCTTTTGCTTGGAACACAGCGCAGAGCCGATAGGAATCGACAGATGAGCCAAGAATCACGCATAGGAGATTAGAGCATCCACTACACCATGCTCAAGCTTTTCCACAAAAACGGATCGCTAAGCTTGGAGCGCAGCGGAATACCGATAGGAATCGGCAGGTGAGCCAAGAATTGCGCACTGAAGATTAGAGCATCCACATACTTTATGTATAACTTTTTCGCAAAAATTCCGGAAATTATACATGAAGCCAAGCAAATGCAGTATCTTTTTCTTGGTCTTGTGCGAACGGCTTGGCTCACCCACCGCATCACTATCGGTGCTCCACCTTTTTTCGACTTCGTCGTCAAAAGGCTACGAGCTTAGCGATCCGGTGAGTGGACGTTTTTAATCGCTAAGCTTGGAGCGAAGCGGAATACCGATAGGAAGGAATCGGCAGGGGCATGCGACAAAAAATCCAACTTTGCTTTGGCTTTCTTGGGGACTCGGCGTTCAAGGGGTACGCTCTCCTGGCTGCCTACCCGCTACACCGTTAAACCGCTACACCGTTATATTATTAAGCCGTCATCGTCTTTCGTGCTTTTCGTGTCTTTCGTGGTAAAACCTACGTCTAGCGTGCTTTTCGTGCTTTTCGTGGTTAAATTATCTCGTGGTAAAATTATCTCAATGAAAGCTATTTGAGCAAATGCTCCGCCGCTGCCGCCAATTCATCATAAAAATCCTGCCCATATTTGCGAATTAGTGGTGCTTTTAGGAATTCATAGATGCGGATGTCTTTCTTTTTGCCATTTGCGCAAGCAGAACCGCAGATGTCCCATTGGTCATAATTTAGGTATTCCAGGCCATTTTTGGCTTTGGTGACTCGAATGGGGTAGAGTTGGCAAGAGATGGGTTTGCGGAAGTCAATAAGACCTTCCATCCAAGCTTTTTCGATGCCACAATAGCTGATGCCCCGGTCTTGAAAGTAGTAGGCGCAAGGTTGGTGGTCGATTAAGGTGGTGGCAAACTCCCCTTCGCGGTCGATTTCGACATATTTGCCTTGTTTCTCGATGGCTTTGATGCCTTTTTTCGTAAGATAGGGCTTCACTTTTTCGAATATTTCATCGAGAATGGGGAGTTCGTCCAATTCGAGTGGGGCACCATAATCCCCTTCGACACAACAAGCCCCTTTGCAGGCTTCCAGGTTGCAGGTAAATTTTTGATGAACAATATCATCACTTATAATTTTGTCGCTAATAATAATCATTGCAATTTTTTAGGAATTTTATGCGTCCATTCCCTACCTTTGGCATCAGGGTAAAGCGGGTGGCGAAACATGGAACGTGCCGTCGGTGTGTTCTGTGTATGAGATACAAACGTATAGGTTTTTGTCCGCTGTCGCAACTCTATTGGCCTTAAATCATAAAAAGAAAACGTCTCTTTTGATTGTGAAAACATAGCTTACGCAAAATAATAATGGCTCAGCCTGAATGCTTTTTAGCCAAATGATTCGGGAGTCGTTACCAAAAATATACTCGTGAAGTCTTTTTCCCGTAAGGGGCAAATGAAAAGACCGAACAGGTTTTCCTAACCTAAACCAACAAAATAATGGATCCACTAAAAGAATTGTTCAAAGAAATAGCCTTGGAAAAATTCCAGGAAGTTCGAAGCATCATCAAAGAGCATGGTGATAAGAAGATTGATGAAGTCAAGCTGTCTCAAGCCTATGGCGGGATGCGGGGCATCAAAAGTATGATTTGGGAGACTTCTAATCTTGATCCGATTGAAGGGATTCGCTTTCGCGGATATACGATTCCGGAATTGCAAGAGAAATTACCGACCGGAAAAGGGACGCAGCCGCTTCCCGAAGGTCTGTTTTGGCTCATGTTGACCGGACAGATACCCAATGCCAAAAATGTAGAATGGGTGACCAACGAATGGCACAACCGGGGCGAATTGCCCAAACAAACCAAGAAAGTATTGCAGGCATTGCCGAATACGACCCACCCAATGACTTTGTTTAGCTTGGGGATAACGTCTATGGCGGAAGATAGTGTCTTTACCAAGCGGTATGCAGCCGGTATGCGCAAAAACGAGTATTGGGATGCGTATTATGAAGATACGATGACCTTGATTGCGCGTTTGCCTTATTTGGCGGCGTACATTTACCGCAAGTTGTTTAAGAAAAATAACCATATCGACCCGGACAAGCGTTTGGATTGGTCGGCCAACTTTGCCAATATGTTGGGGTATAAGAGTGCCGAGTTCCATGACTTGATGCGGATGTATTTGACCATTCATGCGGATCACGAAGGCGGTAATGCTTCGGCACATACTACGCATTTGGTGGGTTCTACCTTGAGCAATCCGTATTTGGCGTTGGCTTCCGGGATGAATGCATTGGCCGGACCTTTGCACGGAAGAGCCAATCAGGAAGTCATCGAATGGATATTCAATATGGTCGGTTATTTGGGCACAGACACACCGACTAAAAAGGAAATTAAGTCCTTTGTAGAGAAAACTATTGAGTCCGGCCGGGTCATACCGGGATACGGTCATGCGGTATTGCGTCGTCCGGATCCTAGGTATATTGCTCAGCAAAAATTTGCGAAAGACCATATCAAAGATGATCCCATCGTGGATGTCGTGGGCAAATTGTTTGAAGTGGTACCGGATGTGTTGAAAGGATTGGGTAAGGTGAAGAATCCTTGGCCTAATGTGGATGCGCATTCCGGAGCGATATTGGTTCACTATGGCTTGGATGAATATTCTTATTATACCGTTTTATTTGGAGTATCTCGTGCCTTGGGCGTATTGGCTGCCGGTACTTGGTCTCGTGCCTTAGGTATGCCGCTGGAGCGACCCAAATCATTAACTACAGAATGGGTAAAGGAAAATATCCTTTAGTTTGTTCCATCTATTAATATGGGCAGGGAAAGGCCAATCATGTCTTTCCCTGCTTTTTTTTCAAAAAAATAGCTTACTTGGCGTAAAATGTCTATTTTTGCCGGTAGAGTGAAAACTAAAACAAGTTTTGTTACCATAAAAACAAGAAAATGAATATACCTGCTGATTTGAAGTACACCAAAGAGCATGAATGGATTAAGGTGGACGGGGATATGGCTATCATTGGCATTACCGATTATGCGCAGAGTGAATTGGGCGAATTGGTCTATGTAGAAGTGGACACGATTGGCGATGAGCTTGCGCAAAATGATGTGTTTGGCACCGTAGAAGCCGTAAAAACCACGTCTGATTTGTTTATGCCGGTTTCCGGTACAGTCGTGGAGATGAATCCCGAATTGGATGAAAATGAAGGAGATAATCCTACTGCCGTCAATGAAGACCCTTACGGAAAAGGGTGGATTGTCAAGGTAAAAATGGCCGATAAGGCGGAGCTTGACGGATTGTTGGATGCGGCAGCTTATGAGGCTTTGATTGCCTAGTTCGATAAAATTAACTTAACTTTCCAAAAGTTTTTAACTTTTGGAAAGTTTTATTTTTTAAAAGCAACCCACCAAAAATAAACTATCTAACATCTATATGAGTGAAAATCGTTCTTTTAAATATTTTATTCCCGCTATAGCGTGGGCGGTGCTGATTGTCGGATTATCATCGATGCCGGGCGTATCCTTACCGGATATGAATTTATTCGAGCCGGACAAATTGGCGCATGCGGTGGTATATGCCATTTTTACGGGGCTGATATTGCGTGGTTTTTATTATCGCAATGGACAGCAACCGGTCAAGTGGATACCCCAAGTATTGATTGCTTTTGTGCTGGCAGCGGGATGGGGATTTTTGATGGAATTGATGCAGGATCGCTATTTTCCGGGCAGAATGTTTGAAATTGCGGACGAAATCGCAAATATTTTCGGAACTATTTTGTCAATTGGAATATTTAAGCTACTTTTGAAACTATAAAATTTTTGAATATGAATTTTGAACTAACAGGAATGCAGGTACTGGGGATTTTCCTAGGCTTGGTCGCGCTGATTATCGCCTTGATTTTTATAGTCAAGAATGTTTTGAAATCTAAGGATTCCGAAGCATTGAAGGAAGAGTTTGTGAGCATGAAGAAAAATTCTCCGCTGGAAGGTCGCAATAAGTATCCACAACTGGATGTCTTTAAAAATTCGAGTACCTTCTTTGGGGTGGGGATGGTGAGTGCTTTATTGCTTATCTTTTTAGCCTTTAACTGGACTCAGTTTGAAGAAGAAGTTAAGGTGCCCGAGTACAGCCTAGATATCGAAGAAGATATCATGGTCGAGCCACCACGGACAACCAAACCACCGCCACCACCGCCGCCACCACCACCACCGGTGATTGAAGAAGTGCCGGAAGAAATGGTGGAAGAAGAAGATGAGCCTGTATTCGAAGACCAAACGGTCGAAATCGAAGAAAAGGTGAATACACCACCACCACCGAAGCCCAAAAAGGCTGCACCCCCACCACCACCGCCACCACCACCACCCAAGAAAAAAGTGGATGAAATTTTTAAGGCGGTAGAAGAAATGCCCCGTTTTCCCGGCTGTGAGAATGAAGCGCCCGGAAAAGGACGATTGGATAAGTGTTCGGAGAAGGCCTTGTTGAAATTTATCTACAAGTACATCGAATATCCTACCATCGCCAGAGAAACAGGATTGGAAGGTCGAGCCATTATTCAGTTTGTAGTTGATAAAGACGGTTCTATCAGTAATGCCAAAGTCTTGAGAGATATAGGCGGCGGCTGCGGAGATGAAGCGGTGAGAGTCATCAACTTGATGAATAAAAAAGGCAAAAAATGGAAGCCGGGTAAACAACAAGGACAGTCTGTACGTGTGCAGTATATCCTTCCGGTAAAATTCCAATTAGAATAAAAATTGGTTTTGATACTTTTAGAAAAAGCGACTCCTTTGTTGAAGGGGTCGCTTTTTTCTTTTGGTACTTTCCAAAAGTTTGAAACTTTTGGAAAGTTGATTAGGCTTGGTTCTTGATTTGATTATCCTTATGAAGCCAAAGCGAAGTTGTCAAAGAATTTCGGTGGTTGAAATTGGCGGTACCGAAAAAGGCAATAAAACAATCTCCTTTTCTCAGCGTTAAACCCCCACAATCAGGCGTAAAATTTCAATAGATGCAAAAAATACTTTTTTTAGTTATTTCTTTAGCTTTTAGCGGGCAAGTGCTTGCGCAAAATCCCAATTTGGCTCAGCACTATTATAATAATGGGGAATATGAAAAAGCAGCAGCGATCTTTCAGCAACTAACTGAAAAATCCCCAACGAATGATTACTATCTAGGTAGATACATCGACTGCCTTTTAGCTGTTGAAGATTTTGCGGAAGCAGAGCATGCCATCAAGAAGGCGCTAAAGAAAAATAAAAAGAAGGCTTCTTCTCTTTTGGTTACCTATGGAAAAATTCAAGAACGGGAAGGGAAAGTTGATGACGCCCAAAAAAGCTACCTGAAAGCCATTCAAAAACTCCCGGCGAATCGCTACGAAATACATAAATTAGCCAACGCCTTTATCATGCTGACTAAATATGATTTGGGTATCAAAGCCTTAAAACGGGGTGCCAAATTGTTGAAGGATGAAAATGTTTTTGCGACGAATTTAGGGGATTTGTATCGGCGGAAAGGCGATTATCCTAATATGATTCAGAGTTATTTGGAGTCGGTGGCTGCCGAGCCCGGTCGATTGCATAGTGTCGAATCGGTCTTGATGCGTTTTTTGCCGCAAGAGCAATATGATGAGTTGAAAGAGCAGTTGTATGACCGATTACAGGATGAGGCGCCGGTTCAGATTCAGGAATTGTTAGCTTGGGTTTTTGTGCAGGAAAGGGACTTTGATAGCGCCTTTCGGCAAATGAAGGCCATTGATGTTCGTCTAAAGGAAGACGGCCGGCGGGTTTTTGAATTGGCTCGATTGGCGCAAGGAGAAAAGGCCTATCAAGCGGCCATTCAGGGATTTGAATATATTGTGGATGTGAAGGGTGAAGAGAGTCCGTTTTACTATGAAGCCAAACAGCGAGCTTTGGAGTGCAAGACGATTGTTTTGACGGAAGGCTATCAGTATTCGCAAGGTCAGATAGATAGCTTGTTGATGGAATACCATACTTTTTTGGATGAAGCCGGTCACAATCGCTACACCGCTCCCATGTTAATCGAAATGGCCAATATCTATGCTTTTTATAAGAAAGAACCTAAGCAGGCGATGAAAATACTGGAAGAAGTGATTACCATTCCGGGAACTAAACGGGAATTAGTTGCGGAAGCTAAGTTGAAATTAGGGGATATGTACTTGATTGAGGGGGATGTTTGGGAGAGTAGCTTGCTGTATTCGCAGGTGGATAAGGAATTCAAGGAAGATTTGTTGGGGCAAGAAGCCCGCTTTCGCAATGCGCAATTGAGTTATTATAAGGGGGATTTTGAGTGGGCGCAGACCCAATTTGGCGTATTAAAGAATGCGACATCCAGGCCGATAGCCAATGATGCCATTGACATGTCCGTTTTTATCATGGATAATTTGGGATTGGACACGACACCGGAGCCGATGCGTCTGTATTCGCAGGCCGAATTTATGGTTTTTCAGAATAAATTTGATGCGGCTTTCGCCAAATTAGACACGCTTTTAGAAAAATATCCGGAGCATAGCCTAGATGATGATGTCTTGTACCTAAAAGGCAATATCGAGTACAAATTACAACATTTTAAGAAGGCGGCGAAGTATTATGCGGCAGTAGTTGACCAATATCCGGATGATATTCGGGCGGATAATGCGCTATTTAAATTGGCTCAAATAAACGAGTTGATTTTTAAAGATCTAAAGAAAGCTAAAGAACTCTACGAAAAACTGTTTATTAAATATGCAGATAGTACTTTTGCGATAGATGCCCGAAAGAAATTTAGGGCTTTACGGGGAGATACGGGGGCGGGTGAGTCGGAACCACAGTCTTAAGTCATGAAATACACCGTCCACATTTACATCGAAACGTCCATCGCCAAAGAATGGACAGAATGGATGATACGCACCCACATACCGGA
>JALVCY010000455.1 GCA_027009605.1 Saprospiraceae bacterium | reverse complement strand
GATTAAATCAGCCGATTCCAAAGGTCAGTTTTATGCCATTCAAAGCTTAATCCAGTTGTTTCAAGCGCAGACCCATCTGCTCCCGGCGGTCAAAATCAAGGACGCTCCAAGATATGCGTACCGGGGCATGCACTTGGATGTGGGACGGCATTTTTTTCCGGTGAGTTTTATCAAAAAATACATCGACTATCTCGCCAAATACAAGTACAATAATTTTCATTGGCATTTGACCGAAGACCAAGGGTGGCGGATAGAAATCAAAAAATATCCCAAACTCCAAGAAGTCGCTGCTTGGCGCAAAGAGACTTTAATCGGGCATTACAGCGATAAACCCCACCGGTTTGACGGCCAAAAATATGGTGGTTTCTACACGCAAGATGAAGTCCGGGAAGTCGTCGCTTACGCCCAAAAGAGACACATCAATATTATCCCCGAAATCGAAATGCCCGGGCATGCCCAAGCGGCCATTGCAGCTTATCCGGAATTGGGGTGTACCGGCCGGCTCGTGGACGTTGCTACCAAATGGGGCGTATTTGAAGACGTTTATTGCCCTAATGAGCAGACCTTTCGATTTTTGGAAGATGTTTTGACGGAAGTCATGGACTTGTTTCCATCCAAATACATCCATATCGGGGGCGATGAATGCCCTAAAACGCAATGGAAAAAGAGCACCTTCTGTCAGCAATTCATGAAAGAGAATCACATCAAAGATGAGCATGAGTTGCAATCTTATTTTATTCAGCGTATGGAGCGATTTATCAACTCCAAGGGGCGTCAGATTATTGGTTGGGACGAAATCTTGGAAGGGGGATTAGCGCCCAATGCCACGGTCATGTCTTGGCGCGGGATGAAAGGGGGGGTAGAAGCGGCTCGCCAAGATCACGATGTTATTATGACACCGGGGTCGCATTGCTATTTTGACCATTATCAATCGACGAATCCGGATGAACCCTTGGCCATTGGGGGATTTACGTCTTTGGAAAAGGTCTATTCTTTTGAGCCTACACCGGCTGTGCTTTCGCCAAAAGAAGCCCGGCATATTATCGGGGCCCAAGGCAATGTCTGGACGGAATATATGAAAACACCTGCTAAGGTAGAATACATGATTTTTCCAAGAATGATGGCTCTTTCCGAAGTCCTTTGGACACCCAAAGATAAACGGGATTTCCAAAATTTTGTCGTAAGACTGGAACCACAATTGGAACAATTAAAAAAAGAAGGCGCAAATCCCGCCAACCACCTTTTTGATGTCAAAACCAAAATTGTCACCCAAAACGGCGTTTTTGTACATCTAAAAACAGATTCTCCGACCCCAACCATTCGATACAGCATGAATGCGCCCGTTCGTCCCGACAGCCCCAAAGCATTAGCTCCGGTAGTCATCCATGAATCCGGCGAACTCCAAGCGGCGGCCTTTGTCGATGGTCAAAAAGTAGGGCACGAAGCCAAAATCCAATTCCTTATCCACAAAGCCGCCGGAAAGGCCATCCAACTCATCAACCCGCCCAGCCCTAAGTACAATTCCGGTGGAGACGCCGCTATCTTTAACGGCGTATTGGGCAATGATAAGCGATATGGCGACAAAGAATGGCTGGGTTGGGAAGGCGAAGACTGTGTGGCCAAGGTAGATTTTGGGCTGCCCACCACTATAAAGTCCCTAAAAACAAGGTTCTTCAATGGCAAAGGACAATGGATTTATCCGCCCCAATCCATCGAATTATTCAGCTCTAATGACGGTGTCCACTATCAGAAAATCAAGGACTACAAAGTGGCAGATAGCGGTCAGTTAATAGTCTTGGCCCAATTTAGTTTTGAGCCTGTCACGACACGATTTATCAAGATTCATATCCACAGACACGGGATTATCGAAGCCGGTAAGCAAGGGGGCGGGCATGAAGCTTGGTTATTTGTAGATGAGATTCAGGTGGAGTAATTGTTGTCCCGGTCATACCGCTAAGCCATTGAGTTGATTCCGAAAAGTGTAGCTTTTGAAATACTTGGAATGCAGACTTTCTGTTCAATTGTTGGGTGCGCTCCGAAAAGTATCCTGATGTAAAACTACCAAATTTTATTCTGTCTGGAGATTTTATTCAATCGTTCAACTGTTGAGTCCGCTCCGAAAAGTCCACTCTGCC
>JALVCY010000454.1 GCA_027009605.1 Saprospiraceae bacterium | reverse complement strand
ATCCGCCCGGGCCATCGATGCGATTGATTGGAGATATTTTTGAATATACGTCCAAATACATGCCCGGTTTTAACTCCATCAGCATCAGCGGATACCACATGCACGAAGCCGGTGCGCCCGCAGATATTGAATTAGCTTATACCTTGGCGGATGGTTTAGAATACATTCGCACCGGCCTAAAAGCCGGATTAAAGATAGATGACTTTGCGCCCCGGCTCTCCTTTTTCTGGGGAATTGGGATGAACTTTTTTATGGAAATTGCCAAGATGCGCGCCGGGCGATTGATTTGGGCGAAACTTGTCCGGCAATTTGACCCGAAGAAGGCCAAATCCATGTCGCTCCGGACGCATTGCCAAACGTCCGGTTATAGCCTTACGGAACAAGACCCGTTTAACAATATCGCTCGCACGACCATCGAAGCCATGGCGGCTACTTTTGGGGGAACACAAAGCTTGCACACCAATTCTTTGGACGAAGCCATCGCTCTGCCCACTGATTTTTCTGCAAAGATAGCTAGAGATACACAGATACTTTTGCAAAAAGAAACCGGCATCACCGAAGCGGTAGATCCTTGGGCGGGCTCCTACTATGTGGAGTCCTTGACCAATGATTTGGTGGAGCGGGTTTGGAAGCATTTGGAAGAAGTCGAAGCACTTGGCGGCATGGCCAAAGCCATTGAAGCGGGCATCCCCAAAATGCGTATTGAAGAAGCTGCTGCCCGCAAACAAGGGGGTATCGACAGCGGAGAAACCAAAATTGTCGGAGTCAATATCTTCCAACCGAAAGAAGAGCGCACACTAGACATCTTGGAAATTGACAACGCTGCCGTTCGGGAGTCCCAAATCGCCCGCATCCACCAAATGAAGGAAAATCGGGATGATGCCCAAGTCCAAAAGGCTTTGCAGCAAATCGAAAAAGCCGCTCAATCCGGCCAAGGCAACTTATTGGAACTCGCCATAGAAGCGGCCCGGGCCAGAGCAACTTTAGGCGAAATCAGTGCGGCCATGGAAAAACATTTTGGCAGGTACTCCGCTCATTCTCAGGCAATTACAGGTGTTTATTCTCAAGCTATGAAAGATGATCAATTATTTCAGGAAGTCCGCAAGCAAGTTGAAAAATTTGAGAAGATGGCCGGACGTCGTCCGCGTATTTTGATTGCCAAATTGGGACAAGACGGTCACGACCGCGGCGCACGGGTCATTGCGACCGGTTTTGCGGATATTGGATTTGATGTGGACATTGGGCCTTTATTTCAGACACCGAAGGAAGCTGCGATGCAAGCTGCCGAAAACGATGTCCATATTGTGGGCATTTCTTCCATGGCAGCCGGGCACAAGACCTTGGTACCGGACACGATTCAAGCCTTAAAAGATATTGGGCGTGAAGATATTTTGGTGATTGTCGGGGGGATTATTCCCCGCCAAGATTATGATTTCCTTACGGAAAAAGGGGTCGCCGGTATTTTTGGACCGGGTACTAAAATTGCGCAAGCGGGGATGGATATTTTGGAGCAGCTAATGGCGTAAAGTGTGGGGCTCAGGTTTGGACACCTTTGATTTTTTGTAACTATTTAGATACCCACTATTTTGTTCCTGAGTCCACAAAATTTTATTCTATTTTCGCTTTTGTTTTAACCCACTAAATCTCCCTTCGCAAGGGGCCCGATAGCTATCGGGATATGGTAAACAGAATAAAATTTTGTTCATCGCCTTAATTTCTGGCAGAGTGAACTTTTCGGAGCAAACTCAACGGTGTAACAGTATAACGGTATAACGGTGTAACGGTTTAACGGCTAGGCAGCCAAGAGCGTCTTCCCCTTGAACGCCGAAGGCAATGAACGCCCGAAGGGCAAATTGAACGTGCGAAGCACAAATTGAACGCCGAAGGCAATGAACGGTATAGCGGTTTAACAGGTAGGCGGCTAAAAAATCTTACAACTATATCTAATTCAGAATCCCAAATATCATATAATAAAGTAAAATCCCGGTCAAAAACCCAAATCTTATCAACTAGCGAAGCTTGCGAGCGAATCAACTTTTTCAACTCTCTCAACTACCGGAATAACAAATGTAAAATACAGAATGTCGAATGATGAAGTAAAATCCCAAACAAAAACCCAAATCGTCTCAACCTGCGAAGCTCTCAACTACGAAGTCCGAATCCACGATAGTAATCGGGACAAGTCTCAACCTAGTGAGCCAAAGGCGAACGTCTCAACTTCTTCAACTAGCGAAGCGAATCAACTAGCGAAGCTTGCGAGCGAATCAACTTTTTCAACTTCTTCAACCTTCTCAACCAAAAAAACCAACAGAATATCGAATGTAGAATGCCGAATATCGAATATCGAAGGGCAATCCCAAACAAAAACCTAAATCTCTCAACTAGCGAAGCGAATCAACTAGCGAAGCTTGCGAGCGAATCAACTCTTTCAACTTCTTCAACTTCTTCA
>JALVCY010000453.1 GCA_027009605.1 Saprospiraceae bacterium | reverse complement strand
ACCGCCATACCGTTACACCGTTACACCGCCATACCGTTACACCGTTACACCGTTACACCGACATACCGTTACACCGTCATACCGTTACACATTATCCTGCCCAAGTCTCTCTATCCAAAGTTCGATACTGAATAGCCTCCGCCAAATGCTCTATGGTAATATCTTTACTATTGGCCAAATCTGCTGCCGTCCGCGCCACTTTTAGAATACGGTCATAGGCACGAGCGGAGAGTTGGAGTTTTTCCATAGATGTTTTTAGAAGCAACAAGCAAGCCTGATCAAGCCGGCAAACTTCTTGGACTAGGCGCCCCGACATTTGGGCATTGGAGAAGACATCGGGATAATCTTTGAACCGTTCTTTTTGGATTTCCCGGGCTTGGAGTACTCTTTCGGCAACGATGGCACTGGTCTCGCCTTCCCTACGGCGATCCGCTAATTGCTCATAGCTTACGGGGGTCACTTCGACGTGCAAATCTATTCGATCCATCAACGGGCCGGAGACTTTGTTCAGATAGCGTTTGACAATACCCGGCCCACAAACACATTCTTTTTCGGGATGGTTGTAATAGCCGCAAGGGCAAGGATTCATGGAAGCAATGAGCATAAAATTAGCGGGATAATCAACCGTAATTTTGGCACGACTAATCGTAATTTTCCGCTCTTCCATAGGCTGTCGCAAAACCTCCAGAACTTGACGCTTAAACTCCGGCAATTCGTCCAAAAACAAAACCCCATAATGTGCCAAGGAAATTTCTCCCGGCATCGGATTGGAGCCGCCCCCCACCAACGCCACATCACTAATCGTATGGTGTGGCGACCGAAATGGACGAGTCGTCACCAAACCCGCATCCGCTTGTTGGATACCGGCCACCGAATAAATCTTGGTGGTTTCCAGCGCTTCCGACAGGGACAATGGAGGCAATATAGTGGGTAACCGTTTGGCTAACATCGTCTTGCCGGCTCCCGGCGGCCCAATCAAAATCGCATTATGCCCACCGGCAGCGGCTATTTCCAAAGCTCTTTTAATCCGCTCCTGCCCCTTAACGTCAATAAAATCTACGGTATAGTTATTCTTTTTTAGTGCAAACTCGTCGCGTGTCGATACTTCAACCGGCTTCAATTCACTCACCCCATTTAAGATATCTATGGCGTCCTGCAACGTTTCGACCCCATAGACTTCAATGTCATTGACGATGGCCGCTTCACGCGCATTTTGAGCCGGCACAATAAGCCGTTCAAATTTTTCTTTTCGGGCTTGAATCGCTATAGGCAAGGCTCCTTTTATCGGGCGAAGATGCCCGTCCAAAGACAATTCGCCCATCAAAACAGAAGACGTCAACAATTCACCTTGTATCTGCCCAGTAGAAGCCAACAGCCCCACGGCAATCGGCAAATCATAAGAAGAGCCTTCTTTGCGCACGTCCGCAGGAGCAAGGTTGACAACATATTTGACTCGGGTAATCCGGTAGCCAAACTGCTTGACAGCAGTTTCTATCCTCGAATAGCTTTCGCGAATGGCACTATCCGGCAATCCGACTAAAAAATAAAAATTGGCACCGGATGCCACTTGCCCCCCGGCACTAATTTCGACAGTAATTGTCATGGCATCTACGCCATAGACTGCGCTCGCAAATGTTTTGACCAACATAAGTTTTCTCGTTTAGGCCGGCCATTCATCAACCATATTAAAGAAATATTGTTATTTCTTTACTGTTTTCCGAAAGGAAGCCGGCAAATGTTTTAATAGTTTTCTATCTTTGAGCGCACAAGTTAACTAATTTCTTCATGTCACAAAAGGCTTGGTACATTTCTCCTATCGGTTGGTTAGAAATAACCGCACATAACAATTCTCTTACGGGAATTAAGAAGGTTGAACGCCCCAAAAAAGTAAAAAACGACAACTTGCCAACCATTTTATTAGATACTATCGGACAATTGGAAGAGTACTTTTTGGGCATGCGCAAAGCTTTTGATTTACGTTTGAACTTTGGGGATGCGACTGACTTTCATAAAGAAGTTTGGCTGGAGCTGTTGAAGATTCCTTACGGAAAAACAGTTTCTTACTCCTATATAGCGGAGCAACTGGGCAAGCCCAAGTCTGTTCGGGCTGTGGGCCAAGCGGCGGGCGCCAATCCCATTGCCATCGTCGTCCCTTGCCACCGGCTGATTGGCAAAAAAGGAGATTTGACCGGTTATTTTTATGGACTAGATATTAAACGGGAATTGCTCCGTTTGGAAAACCCTAAATCTTTTGGTCTGCAGGGCAGCCTGTTTGAAATGTGAAAGAACTTTCCCAAAGCTGGAAAATCTCGTCTTAGACTTACTCTTTTGTAACTGTTTAGGTGCTCCTATTTTAAGGCAAAAAATAGGCATTTTTGTGTATGTTGACGTAGGGACGCACGGCCGTGCGTCCCTACGTGAGAAAATTTTAGCAAAAACAGGCGCAAAAAGGGCA
>JALVCY010000452.1 GCA_027009605.1 Saprospiraceae bacterium | reverse complement strand
GGTTGTTTGGCGAGTGATTGCTTTTAATCGGTGGGTAAAGCGGTTTGGGGTGGAGTATAATTGATGGAGTTTTCAATGCCATAAAGGGTGAAGTGCTATAACTTTATCTTCTTTTTTGGTCATTTTACAAGGCAAATATATGCAGAAAATGGACAAAATACAAGGTGAAATGGACAAAAAATGGCTAAAAGTCAAGGGTGTTTGATGCGATTTTTGGCTAAAACCCAAGGGTGTTTGTGGCTTTAAATCAGCCATATTTTACTCATTTCCCCTTCAAGATTTCTTCATAAAGCGCCACATACTGCGGCACGACCACACTCCGGTCAAAAGTCTTTACTGCTTTCTCTCGGGCATTGATAGATATTTGATTGTCAAGCAAGTGATGAATGGCCCAATAGATGCCATCCGCCAAGCTTTCGGGGTCAAAAGGCTTTGCCAAAAAACCGGTGTGCTGATGGACAATCATATCTCCATTGCCCCCGATATCAAAGCCTACAACAGGAGTCCCACAAGCCAAGCTTTCGACAATTACATTCGATAAATTCTCTTGTAATGATGGAACCACCACCACATTAGCCGCACTATATAAAAGCTGCATGGTCAGCTCATCCCGAATCTTGCCCATGTAATAAGCCGGAAAGGAAAAAGGAGAGCCTTTGGCCGGTTTGGAACTGCCGAAAATGACCAACTCCATATTGGGCTCATTGAGTAGGTTTAAAGCGGCGGTTAATTCTTTAAATCCTTTGCGGGGGTCGCTGGTCGCATTCATTGCTCCAAATAAAACCAGCTTCTTGCCTTGCGGCAAACGGAGTAATTGACGAGCCGTAATAGAGTCGATAGGTCGAATCACTTTCGTGTCAATGGTATTGGGAATATTCACCACTTTTCGATCCTTAAATAGGTAGCTGGATTTTGCAGACTCCGCCATCCATTTGGATAAGCCGACAATGGTCAAATTGCGAATGCCGGCATAACTATGTTTTTTCTTTTTGAGCAATCGGTAGCTCAAATCCTTTTTCTTTTGGGTATTCAGGACAGGACAGCTTCCGCAAGCATCTTGATATTTGCCACATTCTTCATCATAGTGGCAGCCACCCGTAAACGCCCACATATCATGTAGAGACCAAACAACAGGTTTCTTTATTTTTGCAAAATCCTTAATCGGGAAAAAAGCATTAGCTACCCAATGAAAATGTACGATATCCGGATTGATGTCTTCAATTATCTCGGTGATATGGCTAAAAGGAAGCCACCCCGGAGAAAAAAGAGTATGGCTTCGATTTTTATACCGGTTGATGATGTATTTATCTATTTCCGGGCGAAGCATGCCTTTTAGTTTGCCAAATTTACTCTTGGGACCGATGACCGTTGGGTCGTCTGTTTCTTTAACTTGCACCAACATTAAAGCATCGTGACCGGCAGCCAATAAGGCACGGTGTAAGCGGTAGGCTGCTATTGCCGCCCCGCCATTAATATCCGAGTAGTTGATGGTGAGAATTTTCATAAACCCGCTATTCTTGAAGCACAGAACAAATTGATTTGTGAGAGTCAATCATGTGTAAATTTGTTCAAGCCCAAAGGTAAAAGTAGAGTCGTAGCAGGGCTACAGTGAGTATTTTAGCAAAGAGATTGGCGAATTTACCGCAAATAAACTGGAAAACCAGTTTGGTCTGTTTATGTGCTCAAAGGTGAGCCGCACAAATCTACGGCTTTTTGACAACTATTTTCTTGGTTATTTTACCATGGTTCGTAGTTATTTTGGCTAGATACAATCCTGGTGCACCTAAATGGATGTACGTTGGGTTGTTGTACTCTTGAATACTTTGGCCAAGAATATTGTAAATCTGCACCTTCAATACTTGGGTATTATTACTTGTTCGAATGGAGATATCTCCAGATGATGGGTTAGGAAATAGTATGACTTCGCTCAATTGTTGAACGGGGTCTTTTGAATTTACTATTGTATGGTAAGTTATTTCTAATACTGGTCTTTTATTAGGGTCAGGATTTTCACTAGAACCAAACATCGCTATTTTATAAGTAGAAGACTCGTCTTGAAGTTGGAGCATGAATCCATGGCTACTGTTGGGGTTGGCAATAGCATCAAGATATACTGGTGTGATATCGATTGTATAATTTTCAGTTGATGTCCCTGTACCTAGAACAGAAATTTTGTTATTATCAGAAAAGCTAGGCTCTGTATTGCCATTGATAGCATTTTCGTCCCATTCCGAAGTGACTCTTTTAACCCATAGGGCATTATTGCCAAGGTGGGAGTTTTGCGTTGCACTAACAGGGTTGAAGAACAATTTAAGTACAGCTTTATCTACAACGATATTTTGCGGAAGCGTCTCGTTGAAGTCAATATAGACTCGATTGTAGTTAGGCTGTCCACCAATAGAACCGGCATAAGCCCAGATTCCTTCTGTTTGCCCATAATTTTGCTCCTTATATGGGG
>JALVCY010000451.1 GCA_027009605.1 Saprospiraceae bacterium | reverse complement strand
ACCTTTAGTCATATAGTCATAGCTACCGCCTAGAAGGCTCGGTTCAGACCATTCATAGAGTGCGGCATCCCGAATCAATCAACCACGACGATTCAGCACCAAAAGCTCGGCGGTTAAAACCGCCGCTACCACACATAAAAGAAACCAATCACGCAAAAAATAACCAAAAGCCGTAGTTTTTTATTAAATCCTTTTGTTATTGATGAAATAGGCGTAAATTTGCATTGCTCCTGTTTTTATGAACATCATCCTAAATACCAACATCAGATGCTTGATTTCAACCGAATTCAATTAGTGGTTCTCTGTGTTTTTCTTTCCGTTTTTTCCGGATTTGCACAGCAAGATGACCACATTTACACCCGGATTGCCTCTAACAAAATTATAACCACCCAAAGTCCTATTTTGCGCAAGCAATTCAAACACTGGGAAACTTATAAAATTGACATCCATACCCTTTTTGCGCAAGCTAAAAATAATCCTACACCTGCCATCAATCTCAATTTGGGGACGCACCATCTACAAGCTCAATTGCAGCCCGTACCGCTTTTGGGCGAAAACTACCGCTTACGCACCCAAGATGGAAGCATCTTGACCCAACATGCCTTGCCTTTTCGAGCCAACCTTAAAAATGGCGAGACTTATCTCACCATCAACAAAGATTTTTTGTATGGCTATTTTACGCAAGGTCAACAGACATGGTACATAGAGCCCCTTTGGTATTTTATAAAAGATGCCCCAAAGGATGAGTTTATTGTTTACAATGCTTTGGATTTTATAGATGATGGTGTCCACACTTGTGGAGTCACTGAGACCAAAAGCCATAAAAACAAGCCCCTAGCCACACCCGAAGACATACAAACCAATTGCTACCAAGTAAAAATGGCTATTGCTTCGGACTATTTGATGTACATTAAATACAATTCTAACACCAGCGATGTAGAAAATCACAATATCGGCGTCATCAATAATGTCCAAGGAAACTATGCCGGCACCTTCAATGATGACTTAATTTTGACTATTGTCACCCAATATGTCTCTACTTCCAGTTCGGAGCCTTGGACGAATAGTACTAATCCCGATAATTTATTGCCATCATTTAGGGATTGGGGTAACAATAACGGCTTTGGTATCTCTGATTATAATGTAGGTGAACTGTGGTCTGATCGAGACTTTGACGGTTCTACCATCGGGCTGGCCTATATTGGAGTAGTTTGTGGTGCTTGGGACTATCACTACCACATACTGCAAGACTTCTCTACCAATGCCGAATACTTACGAGTGTTGACAGCACATGAAATGGGGCATAATTTTGATGCTTCTCATGACGCAACGGATGGATTCATCATGGCTCCATCCGTGTCGGCTGCTCAAAACTGGTCGGCTCAATCCCTAAACGAAATCAATAACTTCATTGCCCCTATTGTGGGGAGCTGTCTAGTGGCCACCAGTTGTACCGGTGGGGCGGCAGATGTTCCGGTTGTAAATTTTTCGGTCACGCCAAGTACTATCTGTGCCGGAGAACAAGTCCAATATCATGATTTATCCTCCAATAATCCAACCAGTTGGTCATGGACTTTCCCCGGTGGTACGCCCTCTACTTCTACCGAGCAAAATCCTTTTGTCACCTATAACACGGGCGGCACTTATGATGCGACCTTAGAAGCATCCAATGCGTCCGGTTCGTCCGGCCCGGGTACGATTCAAAATATTGTTCATGTAGCAGATGCCTTAAATGTTGGTTTTACTTTTTCTGCTAATGGTCTGCACGTAGATTTTACCAACACCACTACAGATCCGGCGGATGTCATCAGTTATTCTTGGGATTTTGGAGATCCCGGTAGCGGTGCGGCGAATACTTCCACGCTGACCAACCCGAGTCATGACTATCCCGTAGATGGAGCCTATACGATTGTTTTGACTGCCGAAGGCACTTGTGGGACTTACAGTTATTCTTATGCCCTAAGTGTAAACACTCCGGCGGTCGCTAATTTCACCGCTAGTCCCCAAACCGTTTGTGGACAGGATACGGTTTATTTCACCAGTACTTCATCTGCCAATACCACTCAGTGGACTTGGTCTTTTCCCGGGGGCAATCCATCTAGCTCCAACTTAGAAAACCCCAAAGTGGTGTATTCTAATCCGGGGAATTACGATGTTACTTTGGTTGCAGCTAGCACGGGTGGGCCGGATACCGAGACCAAGTTTTCGTTTATTTCTGTTTTGGCCACGCCTTCTGCGGCTTTTACAGCTTCTACTCCTTCCGGAATGACGGTTAATTTTACCAATAACACCACGCCCACTTCCGGAACTTCTTACAGTTGGGACTTTGGAGATAGCAACTCATCTACCGATGTTAATCCTAGTCATACCTATGCCAATCCGGGCACCTATACAGTCGTTTTGACGGCAACCAACAATTCGACGGGTTGTACGTCCACCGCAACACAAACCATCCAAATACAAAACCCACCGGTCGCTAATTTTTCAGCGGATCCGCTTTCCGGTTGTGCTCCACTAACTGTCAACTTTACCGATCAATCCACCAACAATCCGGCTTCTTGGCAATGGTCTTTCCCGGGGGGCTCTCCGGCTTCGTCTTTTGACCAAACACCACCAACGGTTACCTACAGCAATCCCGGACAATACACCGTTACCCTATTTGTCGCTAATGCTTCCGGCACGGATACCATGACCATTACGAATATGATTACCGTAGGCACGGCTCCAACGGCTAGTTTTACTCAAAATACCAACGGCAATCAAGTAAGTTTTACCAATACATCGACGAATAATCCGACAAATTATTCGTGGGACTTTGGGGATGGTTCACCGGCTTCAACAGAGACCAGTCCAACTCATACTTACACTACGGACGGGACTTATACCGTCACTTTAACGGCTACAAACGGTTGCGGAAGTAATCCGACTCAAATGACCGTAACCATCTCGGGCAATACGCCGACGGCCTCTATCAGTGTATCTCCTTCTAATACTGTTTGTACAGGTTCAACTATTACCTTTACCGCCAATGTCTCAGCCAATACCCAAAATGTGGCTTGGACTTTTGAAGGGGGCAATCCGGCGACTTCTACCAATATGACTCAAGCGGTTACTTTTGATACACCCGGGACGTATGCGGTCAGCTTGACGGCCTACAATGGCGCCAATTCTGCTTCCGCAAATACGACCATCACCATATTGCCCAATACGACTTCGGATTTTGCTACGGGGACATCCGGCCTTACGGCAAATTTTACCAATACTTCTACTAATGGGAATTCGTACAGTTGGGATTTTGGAGATGGCAATTTCAGTACGGAATTCGAGCCTAGCCACACTTATTTGGCAGATGGGACTTACCATGTTTGTTTGACGGTCAATGGCACTTGTAATAGCCCAGTCAATTGCCATGATGTGACCATTTCCGGCAACGGCCCGAGTGTGAGTATCACCGCCAGCCAAACGAGCATTTGCCAAGGTCAATCCATCTCCTATCACGCCAATGCTTCAAGCAATACCCAAAGCGTGCAATGGACTTTCCAAGGGGGCTCTCCAAGTAGTTCGACCAACATAGATCAAGTCGTCACTTATAATCAACCGGGTACTTATTTAACAACCTTGATGGGAAGCAATCCTTCCGGAAACAGCACAGATAATGTACAAATCATTGTCTTGCCCAACCCTACAGCAGAGTTTACGACAAACAACATTTCGGGCGCTACAGCGACATTTACCAATGCTTCTACCGGCAATCCGACTTCTTATTCTTGGGATTTTGGAGACAGTTCTCCTAATTCTACGGATGTCAACCCAACACATGAATTCCCGGGGCCCGGCACTTACACGGTTTGTTTGACGGCCACCAATAGCTGCACTCCATCAACGACTTGTCATAACGTAGTCATCTCTAATTTTATGCCTACAGCTAATATTCAATATACCGGTTCTGCTACCGGCTGCGAACCTTTCCAAGTTAACTTTACGGCAGATGTGACCAATCAAACCACAGTCTTTTGGACATTTGAAGGAGGAGATCCGGCGACTTCCAATCTCCTGCATCAGACCGTAACCTTCAGCACACCCGGTACACATACGGTTACCCTTTCGGCAACCAATACCTACGGTACGGCCAATGCCACGCCACAAACCATGACCGTAAATCCTTTGCCCATTGCGGATTTTGACATCAATGTAGATGGATATTTGGTAACCACCACGAATAATTCTCAGAATGGCAGTACTTATGCTTGGGATTTTGGGGATGGATCGCCTATTTTGACTTCGCCCAATCCGGCGCACTTATATGCTTCCGATACGGTCGCTGTCGTCCAATTGATTACGACTAATGGTTGTGGCAGTGATACGACTACAAACCAAGTAACCATCGGAGCCGTACCATCAGCCGACCCAACAGCCAGTGCAGAAAGTGGCTGCGGACCGTTTACCACTACTTTCCACGCTAATGCCCAAAATGCCAACTCCTACCAATGGTCTTTCCCCGGTGGGACTCCGGCCACATCTACTGACCCTAATCCTACGGTCACCTACAACACAGTAGGCCAACATACGGCAACGGTCATTGTCTCCAACAACCTTGGACAAGATCTTAAAACCATTACCGTCACGGTACTTCCTGAGACGACTTCAGGTTTTACCTACACGATTGACCCGAATGATGATCACAAAGTGCTGTTTACGAGCTCAGCTCAAAATGCCAACACCCTACTTTGGGATTTCGGAGACAACAACACCGCTCCCAATGTCACCAATATTGAGCATACTTTCTCTGATGGAACATACACCATCAAGTTGACCGCCAACGGGGACTGTGGTGGTGATGTGTTTGAAGTTGAATTAACCTTCGGCTCTACAACAGCTCCAACCGTATCGATGTCTTCTTCTGACACGGAAGGTTGTTCACCGCTTGAAGTGGTATTTACGGCACAAGTCAGCAATGCGGATAATTTCAGTTGGTCTTTCCCCGGAGGAAATCCGGCCACTTCCACAGATACCACCGTAACGGTGACCTACACCGTTGCCGGCTCTTATACCGCCAAATTGACCGCAACAAATGACTATGGTAGTCCGGAAGTAACCCAAACGGTTATCGTTCATCCATTGGTAATTGCCGATTATGAATTTGGCGACTTAGATAATCAGACGCTTGAGTTAGTTAATCATTCAGAAAATGCTACGGGTTATTTATGGAACTTTGGGGATGGCCAAACCAGCATGGAAGAAAGTCCGACACATACTTTTACAAATCCCGGTAATTACAATATCCTTTTGACAGCCTTCAACTCTTGTGATACGGCGACCATCAGCCGGAGTTTGTACATCAAAGCACCCGATGGCATTACAGATCCTGACGGGGAAGTCTCTATCATGATTGCGCCCAACCCAAGTGATGGCATTTTTACCTTAAACATTCATGCGCTGAAAGCCGAAGAGATGGACATGACCATTTACGATGTCATCGGGCGAAAACTGATTCATCGCCACTGGGGAAAAACAGCAACCATCCGGGAAGAAATTAATATGGATGAATACCCTTCCGGAAATTATATCTTCCAATTACGGTATCGAGACCGCCTAATCAATGGCAAATTGGTCAAAGTAAAAATGTAGAGATACCGGCTAAAATCTTATAAAAAAAGGCTCAAATCAATGTGATTTGAGCCTTTTTCTGTTTTCGCCGGAAGGCAAAGATACGACAAAGCTCATAAGAAATAAGGGAAATCCCACAAAAAAAATAATTGAGCAAAAAAAGTTTAATTTTCAATAAGTTTCATTTTACTTTTGCTAGCGAAAATCATTTTTCTTCACTTCACTAACAAATCTTTTAACAATGAAACGAATAATTCTCGTTTTTGGATTACTTGTCTCCTTCCTTGCTATGGTGGATGCACAAGTAACCACATCCACCATCTATGGTAAGGTCGTAGATGAAAATGGACAACCATTAGAAGCGGCTACCGTGGTCGCTATTCACACGCCATCCGGTACACAATATGGTACTTATACTGCTACAGATGGCAGCTATCGCATCCCGAATATGAGAGTCGGTGGGCCTTACTCCATTGAAGCTTCTTACATCGGTTATGAGCCTACTGTTTTGAATGACTACTATTTGACTGTTGGACAAAAGAAGAAAATCAGCATCAAAATGAGCAAAACAGCCATTGAATTGGAAGGGGTCACTGTCACTGCCAACCGGAGTGCCATCATGAATGATGACCGAACCGGTGCTTCGACCAGCGTCAGCCGAAATCAATTGGACAAATTACCCACGATTTCTCGTTCTGCAAAGGATTTTACTAGATTGACGCCTTCTTCCGATGGCAACTCATTTGGGGGACGAAATAACAAAATGAACAACTTCACCTTGGATGGCTCCGTCTTTAACAATCCATTTGGATTGGATGCCGCTACGCCCGGTAGCCAAACCAACGCACAACCGGTCTCTCTGGATGCCATCGACCAAATTCAAGTCGATATCGCACCTTATGACATCAAAATGTCCGGTTTTACCGGGGCTTCTGTCAATGCCGTTACCAAGTCAGGAACCAATAATTTCCATGGCTCTGTATTTGGATTTTACAGAAATCAGGACTTAACCGGCGGGAAAGTTCGCGGTAACAAAATCTTTGTTCCCGACCTAAATCACCTTCAATCCGGTTTTAGCATCGGCGGGCCGATTATCAAAAACAAATTATTCTTTTTTGCCAATGCCGAATTAGAAAGAAGAAGTGACTTAGGATCTAACTTTTTGGCCGCAAGGCCCGGATTAACCGGCTCCAACGTCTCCAGAGTCTCCGCCGCCGATATGGAAAGAGTCTCCAAAATTTTGAAAGACCACTATGGTTACGAAACCGGCGCCTACGAAGGCTACACCCACCGTACAGACAACCAAAAAGGCATCATCAAGTTGGATTACAACATCAATAAAGACCACACCTTGACGGCCACCTACAACTTCTTGGATGCCAGCCGGGACAAAAACGCCCACCCTTCCGCTATCGGAAGACGGGGCCCCGACCAAACGACCTTGCAGTTTGAAAACTCCGGTTATACCATTACTAACCGAATCCAATCCGGTATCGTCGAGCTAAAATCCAGATTCTCCAATACCATTGCCAACAACTTGCAGGTCGGTTATACCGCATTTAGAGACTTTAGAACACCCAGATCCACGCCGTTTCCTACCATTAACATCAATCAAGCCGGTATCCGTGCCATCGTGGCCGGCCACGAGCCTTTTTCTATCCACAACAGGCTAAACCAAGATGTCTTCCAAATCACCAACAATCTGGATTATTTCTTGGAAAAGCACACGATTACTATCGGTGGCAGCTTCGAGAAATTCTCTTTCGACAATTCGTTTAATTTAGGCACCTATGCCGGTGTATTCGGCCCCGGCTTTGCCTCTGTTGATGCATTTGAAGATGCCGTTAATGATGGCAGCTTTGATGCCGATGTGGCTGCCGCTAGAGCTACTTATGAAAAATATGGTGGCGAAGACGGTGCTTGGGGAGTCGATCAAGATACTGCCGCAGGATACCAAGGATGGGCCTTGGCAGAGACGAATGTCGGTCAATTAGCCTTTTATGCACAAGACGAAATTGCCATCAACGATAACTTTAACTTAACATTGGGCTTACGTATAGACAAGCCACTTTACTTTGATACACCTGAAAAAGCACAGGAAAGTATCGATCGCAACTGCTGTTATGACCCCTCCATCGAATATTATGACGTAGATGGTAAGCCGGTCAAATTTGATCAAACAGAATTACCAAAGGAAACGCCCAATATCTCTCCAAGAATCAGTTTTAACTGGGACGTAAAAGGAGACCGTAGCATGCAATTACGCGGTGGCTCAGGGATGTTTTCCGGTCGATTCCCATTTGTCTGGGTCGGTAATCAAGTCGGTAATCCAAACTGGTGGTTTTATACGACTACGGCCAGCGATTTTAGATTTCCGCAAGTATGGAGAACGAATATCGGTATAGACCAAAAATTCGGAGACGGCTATATCGCTTCTGCTGATGTCATTTACACCAAAGACATCAATGCCATGATGGTTAGAAACTATGGCCTAAAACCACCCACCGGTAGTTTAAAAGGCGTGGACAACCGCCCATACTATACGAGCGAAGACAGAGCCAAAAACCCTTTTGGCGGCCCTACGAATGCCTATGTCTTTACCAATACCAAGGTCGGAAAATCATTTAATATCTCTGTACAATTACAAAAAACATGGTCTAAGAACATGTTTGCGTCTATTGGGTATGATTTCTTAAACTCTCAGGATGCCAGTTCGATTCCTGCGGAGATTTCTTCCGATGCCTACGCCCGTAATCCGGCTTTTGGACACGTCAACAAAGCAGTCCTTGCGCCTTCGCTTTATGGACACAAACACCGGGTAGTCGGTGCTTTCTCCAAAAAATTCAACTATGCCGGTAATTTCGGTACGACCATTTCTACTTTCTTTGAATATGTCAAAGGAGGACGCTACAGCTACACTTATTCCGGAGATGTAAACAATGATGGTTCCGGGCTAAACGATTTGATTTATATCCCCACCAAGGCGGATATTAACAACATGAACTTTGACGAGACCAGCTTTAGTGCCGATGACCAAAAAAGAGCTTTAGAAGCCTTTATCCAACAGGATGCCTACATGAGTGCCAATCGCGGTAAATATGCAGGCAAATATGCCCAATTAAGACCTTGGTACTCCAATTGGGATTTGCGTATTTTGCAAGAATACCGCCTGGCAGACCAACGGAAAATTGAGTTGAGCATTGATATACTGAATGTCGGCAACATGATTAATTCCAGTTGGGGCGTTCGCCAAAATCCTACGAATACACAGCCTATCGGAGTGGCAACTGATGCAGATGGCAATGTGCTTTACTCCTTTGACCCAAGTTTGAAGAAAACTTACACTGATGACTTTAGCCTACTTTCTAGGTGGCAAGCACAATTTGGTCTAAGATTTGTCTTCTAATTTCTAAAGAATTTATTGCGCTAAATAGGCGGGCTGCGATGAATGAATTGCAGCCCGTTTTTTTTGTTATACCGGCGTCTTCAACCGCCGGAATGCGGACTGTTGGTTTAATTCAAGCTTTTAGTTCTTGTCGCAATCAATGGGGCTAAAGCCCCTTCTAGGTTGGCTTTTTGTCCGTTGGTTAAAACCAACGGTAAAACAAAAAAACAAGATGGGATTCCGGTTATCCCTTTAAGTTCAGCTTGGGCGCAGTCGGGTTTTGTCCCCTATATTTCGACAAATAACAAACTGATTTAACATAAAAAATTAGAATAAATCTTGATTGTAAAAAAAGAATCATTAATTATAACTAGATGATAATCAGCC
>JALVCY010000450.1 GCA_027009605.1 Saprospiraceae bacterium | reverse complement strand
CTGGGAACTGACATGAGGAGCTCAGCCGGTGCGCATATACCATGACAAGGGTGCGATAGCTCCCGTGCCTGCAAGGCTGGCGTGGTATATGCTCGCCGGATGTCGGGACGAATACCGCTTTTCTGCCCTGAACGGTCGTAGCTTTTGCGGAGACCTTAAGTGTGGGAAAGTCTGCCGTAGGGCTGTCGATTTTTTTTCTACACACCAAGCCTGGATATAATTTCTATCGAAGGTTAAAACCCTTCTTTTTGTTTCGTATAAACCTGCTAGGTTTAACGAGCGTATTGTTCTTTTTATTCAAACATCAAGGTCAGCGCCAGCGGATTGAAACCCTACACTTTAGGACGATGCGGCCTGAAAGGCCTGTCAAGCGGATTTCTTTTATAATTTTACTACAAGGTCTGCGCCAGCAGGCCTAGTTAGTTTTTAAATTTTGCTATAAGGGTTGGTCAGCGGGTCTTTGCAAGTTTAAAATATAATTGGCAAGAACTTTAAAATCATTTTGGAACGCAGGATTATGCAAATCTACCACATTGGAGTAAAAAGCAATAACTTCTTCCAAAAAAGGACGTTGGTTTAAATACGCAACTATAATAGCAAGAAAACTTGTATGAACCGGATTGTATGCCACATACAAATTTTTCCCAATATCATTATTCAATATTTCATCTAGAAAACTAATATTACTATACATACTAAAATATACTTTGACCTTTGTTTTCCAAAAATCAATTTCATTAGTAATAGCTTTTTTTACATTTTTATGAGTATCTGTCAAAGAAATACCCAAACTATAATCTGACGCCAGATAGGATTTCTGAATTCCTACTGATACAAACTTCCTATACTCTTTTCCCCATGCACCTTTTTTTATTTTTTCTACATCCTGCAGTAAAATCTCATAGCTTGCCTCCACCTGCGCAAAATATGGCCAAATTTCATAAGAAATAATAAATTCATTTTTTGTGGATGATTCTTTTAGAACAAAAGAGTTTCTGCTTTTCTTATAAACAAACCCTTTGCTCTTATAAAAATCATTAAGTGCTTCAAAAAAGTAGCTTTTTCTCCCGGTATCATTCATACTTATTAACTCTTTTTACCTTAGCTTTCACTTTTTGTCCAACTTTAAAACCTGCTTTTTCAGCATTTTTTCCAACTGCAACAGCATCCCCACTCTCCATTGCTTTATACACAATTTTTTGGTTTTTGGTAAGCTTTGTTGTGCTCCTAAGCTTTGTCTCAATAAAATCAACTGTTCCATCTTTATTTTTTACAACCCCATCAACTACAGCCCGAACCCACTCTCCCTTAGCGTTTTTGGCTTTAAAACTTACACGACGAAAAACTCGTTTTCCCTCTTTAGCAAGTTTAGAAAAATACTTATTCTCAAACTTAATACCTTCAATTATAAAACTTTTCCAAGATCTCAGCCCAGTAAACCTAGATAAACCACCTGAGATAGACGCAATCGCTACCCCAGCTTCAGCTAATCTACCAAAGTGTCCAGCAGATTCAACTCCCATAAGTGTATTGAAAGTAGCATCAGCATTTTCCCATTCGGCAGCAGCAATGCCCATAACATCCTCTGCATCCCCAAGATCCTGTAAGGAAGTATTGGACAACTCATTGGGTATCTTTCTCCAACTCCCATCGCTTCCTAAAATATAAGCCCCCGTTGAGATATTTAAATTTCTATAATTCCCAAAAACATCCTTCATTTGGGCGTCAAGAGTATAAACATTTACTAGTTCAATATTAGGACTGTTTGCATGTTGCCGGAGAACATAAAAAGAATGCTCTCTACCATCCAAATCAATACCATCAATTGGCCTATTACTAGCAAACTGATAAGGAGTCAACTCCGGATATTTCTTAGTCAACGGATCCACACTCAAAAACTTCCCAATACTCGGATTGTAGATACGGAATCCATAATCGTAGTGAGTCAGTTTCCCCCACTCACCCGATGCATCCTTCTCCTTCCCATTAAACCCAAAACGGTAGGCTCCTAGACCACTTTTTCAAGCCAATTGCTGCCTTTGCAGCACACCAAAAGTAAGCGTTTTTTGCACGCTAGGCAAGGATTCAGATGAAAAAAAAAGCTTTAGCCCAATGGATGGTGTTTCAAAATCGCCTGCTTCAAAGCTTCAGCTTCCGTCTGCCGATAACGCTCGGTCGCACTCGGATAACGATGCCCAGCAAAAACCTGAACCTTGCGCAAGTCCATTCCGGAGTCCAAAAGATTCGCAATTACAGATTGACGAATCGTCTTCGGATTCAGCTTGCGCAAAGGAAAAAGCCGCTTTTGAGTGGATACCAAATAACTAATACCTTCGCCATTTTCAGGGTAGCCGGACTTGTTGATTATCAATTGATTAGAGTCGGTTTTGAGCAATTTGGGGCGGTCATCGTGGACATATTTGTAAAGCGGCAAAACCTGTTTGGGACGCAATTTCAAAGTCCTAGAGTTTGTT
>JALVCY010000449.1 GCA_027009605.1 Saprospiraceae bacterium | reverse complement strand
GAAGTATTTGATGATGTGACCCAAATGGATGAATATATCGACACGCTTGCGCAAAAACTAACCGGATACAGCCCCGAAGCGATGGCCGAACTCAAAAAAGTGTTTTGGGCAGGAACAGAAAACTGGGATCGCCTTTTGCCCGAAAGGGCGGCGATAAGCGGGCGCTTGGTTTTATCCGAATTTACCAAAAACTTTATCTCCAAATTCAAAGCAAAATAACATGGACGCCTATAAAACCATTTTCATTGCATCAGAAATCGTCAAAGCTGCCATGAAAATGAAATATGAACCCAATGGAGATCAATTAGCCCGTGATGTTCAGGCCACTTTGGTCGAAATGCACCACAAAGGCTACGAGTTGGTCTCGTCGAATACCGTCAATAGCAACCACCAATCTACTTACAGTCATACATCAGGAATGCTTCTTATTTTCAAAAAGTCACCGACCTAAAACAAAAAAATGATGCCTGTAACCAAAAAAAATACCCTACCCAAAACACAACTCAAAAAAGCCTATGAGTTGATGTTTACCGAAAAATGCTTGACCGACCTTTACGAAGAGCAGAAAAAAATCACATCGAAGTACGTGCATGCGACTTCACGCGGGCACGAGGCCATTCAGTTGGCGGTGGGGATGCAGCTGTTGCCCCAAGATTATGTGTATCCGTACTATCGGGATGACTCGATATTGTTGGGGATGGGGATTGCGCCTTATGATTTGATGTTGCAGTTGATGACCAAGCGGGACGATCCTTTTTCGGGGGGGCGTTTGTACTATGCGCATCCCAGTTTGCGGGATGCAGATAAGGCCCAAATCCCTTTTCAGTCGTCTGCTACGGGCATGCAGGGAATTCCGGCAACGGGTGCGGCACTAGGCCTTCAGTACAAGGAACAAGTGGGGCTTGCGCCCAAAAAAGGTAAAAAGCCGGTAGTAGTTTGCTCGTTTGGGGATGCGTCCATTACGGAAGGAGAAGTGTCGGAAGCGTTTCAGATGGCTGCACTGCGTCAATTACCGATTTTGTATTTGGTGCAAGACAATGGATGGGATATTTCGGCACACGTAGAAGAAGTTCGTGCCCAAAATGCGGCCGAATATATCAAAGGTTTTAAGGGGATTAAAGCGATTAGTATTGATGGGACTGATTTTGAATTGGCCTACAAAACGGTGCAAGATGCGCTTCATTATATTCGGACAGAGCGCCGGCCGGTATTGATACATGCCGAAGTGCCTTTGTTGAATCACCACACGTCCGGTGTGCGTATGGAATGGTACCGGGATGACTTGGCTGCGCATCAAAAACGGGATCCATTGCCCAAAATGCGAAAGTATTTGTTAAAAAATGGTTTTACCGAGAAGCAGCTTTCCCTTGCGGAAAAAAAGGTTTTTGAGCAGGTGCAAAAAGATTTTGCGAAAGCCGTAAAAGCCCCTAATCCCACACCGGAAGACTTGTATCATTTTGCGATGGCGCCGACTCCGGTGACGGAAGAGCAGGGGGAGCGTTCGCCCAAAGATGGCACAGTCCGGCTGATGGTCGATCATGGGCTGATGGCTGTTCAAGAAATAATGGAGCATCACCCCGAAAGCTTATTGTACGGGCAAGATGTGGGTTTGAGATTGGGGGGTGTTTTTAGAGAAGCGGCGACGCTTGCGCAAAAATTTGGGCAGGATCGAGTTTTTAATACGCCGATTCAGGAAGCATTTATCATTGGAAGTACGGCGGGGATGGCGGCGGTTGGTTTGAAGCCGATTGTGGAAGTCCAGTTTGCCGACTATATCTGGCCGGGCTTAAACCAGTTGTTTACGGAAGTCAGCCGCTCTTACTATCTGTCCAATGGAAAGTGGCCGGTATCGTGTGTCATTCGGGTGCCGATAGGCGCTTACGGCAGTGGCGGGCCTTATCATTCTTCTAGTTTGGAATCCGTCGTAACCAATATCAACGGGATTAAAATTGCCTATCCCAGCAACGGAGCCGACTTAAAAGGCTTGATGAAATCCGCTTGGTTGGATCCCAATCCCGTGGTAATTTTTGAGCACAAAGGCCTGTACTGGTCTAAAGTGCCGGGTACCGAAACCGCTGCCAATATCGAGCCGGATAGCGATTATGTACTTCCTTTCGGAAAAGGGCGAATAGCGCATACGGACGAAAACCTAAAAGACAATGCCCTGCTGGTGGTGACTTACGGAATGGGGGTGCATTGGTCGCTTCAAGCCGCCAAAGAGTTTCCGCGACAAGTGACGGTTTTGGACTTACGGACATTGGCTCCATTGGATACGGAATTGATTTTTGCGGAGGCCAAAAAGCATGGAAAAATCCTAGTCGTTACCGAAGAACCGGTGGATAATACGTTTGCACAAAGTGTGGCCGCACGGATTCAAGAGAATTGCTTTGAGTATTTGGATGCACCGGTACGGACTTTGGGTAGCAAGAATTTGCCGGGGATTCCGTTGAATGCAGTGTTGGAGCAAGAGATGATT
>JALVCY010000448.1 GCA_027009605.1 Saprospiraceae bacterium | reverse complement strand
TAATCAACTAGTTGTGGGATTCAATTGAACGATTAAACGCTGAGTCCGCTCCGAAAAGTCCACTTTGCCGGAAATTAAAGCACTGAACAAAATTATATTTGGCTACAATGACCTAGTGCAGCGTGGTGTCGCTCCTACGGAGCTATATCCCTTCTATTTTATTTTAGTCTTTACCAAGATATCGCCACGATGGGGCTCAGGCTTATGCATCTAGGCTGTGCCTTCTCTGCTGTCAGCCCCGTGGGGGCGACACCTTTGTAACAAACAACATCGCACGATACTAGAAGCCCCGGCGGGGCGCCACCTTGTCTCGGTCGCACTAGTTATAAAGAAACCAAATAAAATTTTGTGGACTCAAGAACAAGCCACTGCATCCGACTTTTCGGAGCGGACTCAATTATTAAAAATTAGAATCATCTATTTTATCCAAGTAAGCATCGATGTCTGTGGCGATATTTTGAATGACGGATTCGTCAAATGGCGAGCGAAGACCGGCTAATTTTACTAAGCCTAAAAAAGATTGGCTGCCCCCGGCTTGACAGAGACGGACATAGTCATTCCAAGCAGCGAGGTGGTCTTGTTGGTCTCGTTGCCAAAATTGGAAGGCACATATTTGCGCAAGCGCATAGTCTATGTAGTAAAAAGGAGAACGAAAGATATGACTTTGTCGTTGCCAAAATCCGCCGGCTTCTAAAAAGGAATTACCGGCATGGTCAAAGTGGGGCAGATATTTTTTTTGTAAATCCAGCCAGACCTGATTCCGTTCTTTGGGACTGAGCTCCGGTTGGTTATAGACGATGTGCTGAAATTCATCCACAGCCACTCCGTAAGGAATAAAAGTAATAGCCGAAATCAAATGAGCGAATTTGAATTTCTCGCTGTCTTCCCCAAAGAACAAATTCATCCAAGGAAAGGTAAAAAACTCCATACTCATAGAATGAATTTCTGCGGCTTCATAGGTCGGCCATTGGTATTCGGGCAGGGGCGTATTGCGGCTGCTATAGACCTGAAAGGCATGGCCGGCCTCGTGAGTCATGACGACGATGTCGCCGCTGGTTCCGTTGAAATTGGAAAAGATAAACGGCGCACCATAATTGGGGATAAATGTACAATAACCGCCGGTGGACTTCCCATCTTTGGCGACTAAATCCAACAAATTGCCCTTGACCATAAATTGGAAAAATTCGTCCGTTTCTTTGGATAGTTCGTGATACATTTGGGATGTATTCTCGACGATTTGTTGGGGCGAGCCGGTGGGTTTTGGATTTCCGGAAGGGAACTTGAAGCCTAGGTCATAGTATTTAAGCTCGTCTTGGCGAAGTCTTCTTTTTTGTTTTTGGTAGAGTTGGTTGGCAATGGGCACGATGTATTTTTGGACGGCTGTCCTGAATTGGGCGACCATCTCCTGATTGTAGTCCGAGCGATTCATGCGCATGTAGCCGAGTTCGGTATAATTTTCAAAACCAAGTTGGGTCGCAATCCGGGTACGAACGGCCACCAAATCATCATAAATCTGTTCAATTAGGCCTTGATTTTCGGCATAGAAAGCCCATTTGGTATCGGTCGCTTTTTTGCGCAAGCTGCGATTGGGGTCTTCTTCCAACGGGGTGATGCTGGAGAGATTATAGGTTTTTCCATCGACATCGAGTTGTGCCCTCGCCTTCACTTTCATGTATTCGGTAGAAAGCCGGTTTTCTTGAACCAAGTCTTGCATAATCTCTTTCGAGAACGTTTTCAGGCTCATTTCCGCAAGGGCAAATAGTTGAGTACCAAGGGTTTGCTCCAATTCCTTTCGGAACGGGCTGTCGAGAAGCAGCTTGTAAAAACGGCTATTTTCTTGCTCATAGACCGGTAGATTTTCATCAAAAAAGCGATTTTCGGTCTCGTAGAATTTATCCTTAGAATTAATGCTATGCCGAATATAGCAAATATTATACATGGTCAAAAAGCTATTGCGCAAGCGGTTAATCCGCTCCAAAAAATCCAACTGTTCTTGGGCCGTATTCGCTTTCGCAAAAGCCTCCATCAATCGGCCAAAATCCGCTACAAATAGCTCTAAATCAGGTCTCTCGTATTTATAATCGCTAAAGGTCATGACTCGGTTTTTAAATGTGAGCCGCAAAGGTAGGAAATTGTTTGGTTAAGCCCATAGCTTGAAGCTTGCTCCGAAAAGTATTCTAATGCCAAACTACCAAATTTTATTCTGTTTGGAGTTTTTGTTCAGTCGTTCAACTGTTGAGTTCACTCCGAAAAGTTGAGAGTAGTAGTTTGCTCTTGAGCCCACAAAATTTTATTTGGTTTTCTCCTTTATTTTAACCCTCTAAATCCCCCTTGAAAATGGTCCCGATAACTATCGGGATATGGTAAACCAAATAAAATTTTGTTCATCGCTTTAATTTCTGGCAGAGTGGACTTTTCGGAGCGGACTCACTGTTCAACTGTTCAACTGAAAGCACTGATAATCAACTAGTTGTGGG
>JALVCY010000447.1 GCA_027009605.1 Saprospiraceae bacterium | reverse complement strand
TAGTGTGGTGGATATATTTGCATAGAAATTTTATTGGGAGATAATTTGTTCTTAATTTCTTTAATTCTTGGTGCAAACTGCCCCCAAAGTTGCCCGGTTCTATTTTGAGACAGGCTCATTTTGATGTTTTGTCCTATCAATTTCTTTTCTTCTAATCTTTCAATTCTTGGGGTCATGTTCAGGTGCTTTGTGATTTATTGGGGGCGGGGCCACACCGTTTTCAATTTATTGGAATTAAACATCGCAGCGGGAGAAATCACTATTGCCTGACTTGCTTTGACAAGAAATCAATAGAATCAAACTCAGTAGGATGTAAGATATTTTCACTCCTGAATCTTCTCAAACCTCGCACCAATAGGCTCCCGCCCCGGAAAGTACAACGTTAACACCGTCTTATCCGAATTGAAATAAAAATGAGAAGTACAACTCGAAGTAATGGTCTGAGTATCCCAATGATAGATGCCCGTAGAAGGCGTATCCGATAATGCTGAAATAGAGCATATTGTTCCATTTGAAGTGACAATACTATCATTATTAAACTCAAGAACTTTGTCACTTTCTACATCAATAAAAACACCGCTCCCATCACCAGGGTCGGATAGAGAAGCAACCATCTTCCACGTCCCAACCAAGGCATTGGTGGGCTTTACCTCTCTCTTATGGCAGGATATGAATAATCCCATCAATAACAACAATACGATTCCTTTTTTCATAATCTTCTTTTTAAATTTTAGGTTTATTGTGCAAATTTACACATAATTATAACAAAAATCAAATATATTGATTCTCTGCACTCAAGATATACACACATAACAACACAAAATTTAATACTGCTCACTTTTTGGCTACCCCCTTTCCACGTTCAATTTAGAGCCTATTGCTTATGATTAATCATCTTACAATCCAACAGCTTGAATAATATTCAAGGGAACATGCTCCCGAATTTTATCAAAAAATATCTTTTGCTTTTTAATGCTAAATGACACATAATAGAATGTCTCACTACCACCAGACTGTAAATAAACAGTCAAAGATCGCGGAACTTGATATTGAGCCTTTCTAATTTCTATACTTCTAATGTCAGCCCAATCAAAGTGTATTTCTTTTTTTCCAAAAAATCGATTAGGGTATATACCAATAAACTTGTCAGCACCAATACCATAATAGCAATCACTCGAATAATCGTGTAAAAAATATACATATAAAATGCCAAATATTGCAAAATAAATGGACATCTTCGCCCATGCAAAGAAAAACAGAAAAAAAATTGAAAAATCCATCCCTCCTCTATGCCTAAATATCTCCATCTCCGGAGAATGGATTGATAAGTTAGCATGGACACGAATAGCTTCTACTAGTTTAGTTTGTTTCATTTCTCTATACTGCTGATACTCAAAGGCTTTCATTTCCCCCGATTTGAAGACAATATTCATTTTTCTAGGCATTTTATAACCTTCGTTCCACATTTCAACATGATCAATATCTTGCCAACGAAAATGATTCTCTTCAACTCGGAGAAAGCCCAGTCTTTTAAATACGATTAGCTTATCATCTGTTATTCCGAAAAAAGCACCTGAATGGTAATAATACTCGTAGATTAAAGATGAAATTGCCAATAAAATACTCCAGTAAAATGGCGCAATAAATAGCATGTATCCAAAAAACAGTATGGCCAAAGCACCTATATCTCCTCTTCCACCTTGTTTGAATATTTCCATTATTCCTGCTGCATGTATCAAGCCAATATCCCTGTTTGTCAAGGAGTTCTTCGTTGTTGGCTATTTGTTCAAGTATGGATTAAATATAGTGATTTTGGGCTTCATTTAGCCAATTTCATAGATGAATTCCTTTTATTCTTCGATGTTCAAGACATTTTACCGGCAACCCAAACCAATAAATCCCGGGAAGGAGTCATATTTGAAGCGATGGCCATCATCTTATTTTTCAATCCGGGCACAATGGTCATCTTCCCTTTTTGCAAACCTTTATAGCCTATTTCGGCAACGACTTGGGCAGACATCACTCCACTCTTAAACAGCTTAGACCCCTCCATATCCGCCGCTTTCTCAAATCCGGTAGAAGTCGGCCCGGGACAAAGGGCACTCACCGTCACTTGGGTATTTCGCAGCTCATAATGCAAGGCTTCCGTAAAGCTCAACACAAAGGCCTTCGTCGCCCCATAAACCGCAAAGTTCGGTACCGGCTGAAAGGCTGCTGTCGAAGCTACATTTAGGATTTGCCCATGATTTCGTTCAGCCATCTCCTTAACAAAAAGCGTGGTCAGCGTGACCAAGCTCGTGACATTTAGATGAATCATCTCCGTATTCTTACGAAAATCATCTTTTAGCAAAGGCCCGTAATGCCCAAAACCCGCATTATTTATCAACACATCCACCCGAAGTCCCCGCTGCCGGACATCGTGATATAAATCTTCGGCAGATGCAGGCCGGGACAAGTCATAGACCAGCACCGTCGTATGAA
>JALVCY010000446.1 GCA_027009605.1 Saprospiraceae bacterium | reverse complement strand
CTCCTACCCCTTGAACGCCGTTAAAGGTAAAAGGTGAAGGATTAAAGGTGAAAGGAAGGCAGCCAAGAGCTTTTTCCCATTGAACGCCGAAGGCATTTGAACGCCCGAAGGGCAAATTGAACGTGCGAAGCACAAATTGAACACCGTACAATTGCAATAGACATCAAAAAAATACCGGAATTTGAGTCTTCATTCGCTATTTGGGCGCAAGCCCGAAAAAGCGATGGCCAACCAGCCGACAATCAGACTCAACCCACCCAAAGGCGTTATCGGCCCCAACCAACGCCAATTGGTCAATCCAAGTATCTCTTTAGTGCTCAATAAGTACAAAGACCCCGAAAACAAAACAACACCCGCCACTATCGCCCAAAAGGCAAACCGGAGACGTCTGTTCTGCCCGGAATAAAGTGCCAAAACAACCAACAAAACCGTGTGAATCATTTGGTAAGAAATACCGGTCTTATAGTTGGCTAATTCATGCACGCTCAATAAAGGCTTTAGCCCATGCGCCCCAAACGCTCCTAAACCTACGCCCAAAGCGCCTAATAAGCCGGCTATAACCAACTTGGAGTTTTGCTCTCTCATTGAATCTTAGTTTTCACAATTTTTTGACTGTAATAATCTTAACCGGACAATTTTTTTGTGCTTCTGCATTTTCTTCATATTCCCAATCTTCGGCTTCGACAATAAAATAGCGTCCTTTTTCGCGGCTCTTCCGCAAATAACTCTTTCCGTCTTTTTTGGACATTACCCATTGATTGGGTGCCGATTCAACGCAAGCATTGCATCCGATACATTTATGGCGTAGATGAATAATTTGGATCACGATTCTTCTAATTCGATGATACGAAATATCTTGTCGGAAGCCCGTACTTTTTGGGGCGTAGCCATAGAGAATGGGATATTGGGGCCGACCGAGTTCACGGCTCGATCATCGACTCGCATTTCTCCTACGACCATCTCAAATATACCTGTAGTAGGTCCGGTAATCATTATTTTGTCGCCTTTAGCCAATTGGCCGGTTCTTAGGCGAAACTCACCGACACCAATTTTGGGAAAATACTTCACGCCGTTGCCGACAAACTCCCGGCGGCGCTTAGCTTTGGAGCCATCCGAATCAGTCCACTCTCCCAGCTCTTTACCCAAAAAGTAACCACCCCAAAATCCCCGATTATAGACCTTTTCTAAGTCTTCCATCAGCGACTGACCCAGTTCGGCAGTAAATGTTCCCGCAAGGGCAGCATCCCTAGCTTTTGCGTAAGCCGAAACCGTCGCATAAACATAATCCGGCCCCTTGCTCCGGCCTTCTATTTTCAGGACAGAAACCCCGGTTTCGATGATTTTATCCAAGAAATTGACTGTACAAAGGTCTTTGGGCGACATGATGTACTCATTATCGATAAGCAATTCATTACCTTGGTCGTCTTTGACTTCATAAGTGCGCCTGCAATTTTGCTTACAAGCTCCCCGGTTAGCCGAAGAATTATGCGTGTGCAAACTCAAATAACATTTGCCGGAAACGGCCATACACAAAGCACCGTGTACAAATACTTCGATACGCATTAATTGACCATTAGGCCCTTTTATCTGCTGTTTTTCGACTTCATCACAAATGATTTTCACCTGTTGTAAGGTCAACTCCCGGGACAGAACAGCCACATCGGCAAAGTGAGCATAAAACTTTAGAGCTTCTACGTTGGTAATATTGAGTTGGGTCGAAAGGTGCACTGTTAATCCCACTTCCCGCGCATACATAATCGCCGCTTGATCCATTGCAATGATGGCATCGACACCGGCTTCTTTGGCCGCAAGGATGATGGATTTCATGAGTTGGATATCATGGTCATAGAGCACTGTATTCAGTGTCAAATAGGTTTTGATACCATGGGCAGCACATCGTGATTTGATTTCGCGCAAGTCATCCAAGGTAAAATTAATGGACGACCGCGCCCGCATATTCAACTGCTCAATCCCAAAATATACGGAATCCGCCCCCGCCTGTATCGCCGCTTGCAAAGACTCAAACGAGCCCACCGGCGCCATAACTTCTACTGTTCTCATAAATTTCCCGAGTTTATCATCTGCTTGCGCAAAAAATGGAGAATACTACAGATAGGGACAAAAATAGGGGTTGGTTGTTCAAATTTTGCTTGATTTTGGACTCGTACGTCTTTTTTTGTCATGAGGAGCTCTTTGGGGAGCGGACTCAACTTTTTTTCACGGAAGAGCATTGTTATTTTTTCTATCTAAAAAAGATGTAGTTTCTTTGCGCTACAAACTATCAAAATATAAAGAAAATGGCCATCTCAAACCCCCACGACCGGTTTTTTAAATCGGCTTTTTCCGATAAGGAAGTGGCTGCCGGCTTTATTCGAGAATTCCTTCCGGAAGAAATCACCGGTGAATTGGATTTGGACTCCATCGAATTGGAAGGCAACACCTACATCAACAAAAATTTGAAAGAACACGTCTCCGACTTGGTTTATCGCTGCAAATTCAAGAAAAAAACAGATGAAACCGGAGAAAAAGGCGAACCCAAGCAGGATGAAGTCTGGATAAGCTTCTTGCTGGAGCACAAGAGTTTTCCGGTATATTTTGTTTTTACCCAATTATTGGAATACATTTTGGGTATTTGGAAGCGCTTAATTAAGCAAAAAAAGCCGTTGGTATTGGTATTGCCGATTGTGGTTTACCACGGGAAAGAAAAATGGAAAAGGCGCAAAATGGAGGACTATTTTTATCTCCCAAACAAGCATTTTAGAAAATATTTACCTATATTTGACTATGAATTGACGGATTTGTCCGATTTATCAGATGAACGAATCTTAAATATCCGACAAACAGCCAAGTTGCTGAATGCTGTAATGGCACTAAAGCACGGGCGAGATTTGGAGTATGTGTTGGCCAATTTGAGCCTAATTTGGGCAGGAGCGGACACCTATCTAAGAACGCAGGTGGGAAAAAACTTTTTCCATACTATTTTCGTTTATCTAACAATCACCATTGACGCACAGAAAGGAGATTTCCTGAAGGCAGTTAAACAATTAAAACCCTTTTTAAAAGAAAATGTCATGACTTTGTATGAGCAATTAATTCAGGAAGGTAAACAAGTTGGATTCCATAAGGGAGAGAAGATTGGAGAGAAAAAAGGCAGCCTAAAAACCAAGCGCCAAGCTACCATCCGCCTAATCCAAAAAGGAGCGACCAATGAGTTTATTATTGAAGTTTTGGACGTTACCGATGAGTTTGTGCAGGCTATCCGGGTGGAGTTGGAGAGTTAGTTCTTGCTTAACTTACCACCACACAACCATCCGGGCTTAGCGCTCCTCCTTTACAAAAGAAACCGCCCCCACTTTTCGATGCGACTCCCCATACACCACCAAATAATAAAAACCGGAAACTAAATCCTTGGTCTCTATCTCCATTTTCCGCAAGGAACGACTACTATAGAAACCACATAATTGTCCCAAGACCGAACGAATCTCCACAGAATAGTCACCTTCCCCAAATTCGCCCAAGTCTATAGTCAATAAATTCTCCACCGGATTCGGATACAATCGAATTGGAGATTCTTCTATATCATTGATTGCCAACGGGTTATTCCAATCTCCAGTCCACTTCAAGATACCTTGGCCGGCATCCAAATCCACGACACTACCGCCAAAACCAACTGTCGGAGACAAGAACTCCGTACACAAAACAGGTCGAGAATAATCCACTTGTACCCAAGATGAACCCCGGTCTTTGGTCAACAACATCTTGCTTGAATTTTGATACCCACCCGTAATCAGATAGGTGCCTTCCATACCCGGAATAGACTCCACACTGCCACCGGTCACCCAATCCGGTACATCTACTTCTGTCCAAGTGACTCCTCCATCATCCGTTATGGCAGCCCGTGTGGGAATGTAAGTGACGGCTAGGCCGTGGTTTGCATCTTCAAATCCTACCGCTGAGACACCGGGAAAATATCCCGATCCGGAAATCCCGGTCTCAAAGCCTTCCCAACTCTCCCCGCGATTGACCGTCCTGAATACCCGCCCCGAACGAGTCCCAAACCACAAGCTATCCCCCACCGCTGCATACGAATGATTGCCGGAATAAACCCAAACCCCATCGGCCGGATTCGGTAAAGATGCCCCCTCCTTCAGTGTCCAATGCGCCCCGCCATCGGTCGTCTTGTATATGCGAATCGAATCGGCCGTCGTCCCCTCCCCCGGACTGCCAAAGGCCAAGCCCTCTTCCGAATCAAAAAAATGCAAAGCCGTTATGGCATAGCCATCCTGTATATAATCAGCTATTATAGGTAGCCAAGATGAACCTCCGTTGGTGGTTTTGAGAATCAGAGAATTCTTCTGTATCGGGGCACTATTCATCAGCACCCAAGCTGTGGATGCATCTATGGCCAGTACCTGCCGGGGGAAGTAGGCGCCCATCGTGTCATTAGTCAAGAAAAAATAATTCCACGTACTGCCGCCATCGACCGATTTAGCCAATTCGCCGCTGCTTTCATTTTGTGTGTGTATGGGTAGTGCCCAGATGGTTTCTTCATTGGGAGCAGAAAGGCTAAAAAAACGTCGTTCTTCGGTTGGGACACCACTGCCTAAGTCCATCCATTGGGCTTGAACAAATCCGGGCATAAGAAGAAGAGAAAAAATGATTAATTTGATTCTATCGGTAAACATGGTGATTAAAGGTTAAAGGTTAAAGGTTAAGGGTTAAGGGTTAAAGGTTAAGGGTTAAGGGTTTGAGCAGTTGCCAAAAACTTTTGGAAAGTTATCGCTTTTTCACTAAATTTGCAACGAAAGAAGGTAAAAACCATTATTTACCGCACAATTACACATCAATGACAGCCATCATATATGGCTAAACGACTAACAAAATGAAGTTAATTATCCCCATGGCCGGACGCGGCTCCAGACTCAGACCCCATACTTTGATTACCCCCAAGCCTTTAGTTCCCATTGCCGGAAAACCTATCGTCCAAAAACTTATCGAAGATTTTGCCAATGATTATGACGGACAAATTGATGAAATTGCCTTCGTTATAGGTGATTTTGGAGCAGAAGTAGAAGAAGCACTCAAAGAAGTCGCCAAAGGAGTCGGCGCCGTCGGAAAAATATACTATCAAGATCAACCTTTAGGCACTGCACATGCCATCTATTGTGCAGAACCTTCTTTGACCGGGCCCGTCATGATTGCCTTTGCGGATATGCTTTTTAGGGCGGATTTCTCTTTCGATAAAAATGTAGAAGGCATTATTTGGGCTCAAAAAGTGCCCGACCCGTCTGCTTATGGGGTACTCAAATTGGATGACCAAGGTTTTATTACTGATTTTGTTGAAAAACCCACTGAATTTGTCTCCGATTTGGCGATTGCCGGCATTTATTATGTCAAAGACGGGGATGCTCTCCGCAACGAAATCAAATATCTACTCGACAACGACATCAAAGACAAAGGCGAATACCAACTTACCAATGCGTTGGAAAATCTAAAAGCCAAAGGCACTAAGTTTATTCCCGGAGAAGTCAAAGAATGGCTCGACTGCGGCAACAAACCCGCCTTCATCGCCGCCAACAAACGGGCTTTGGAATGGATGCAAGATGACCTAAAAGTCCCGGCTGATGCCAAGCTTCAAAACAGCCTAATCATCCAGCCTTGCCAAATCGGAAGCCATGTCAAAATCCAAAACTCCGTGATTGGCCCCTTTGTCACCTTGGGAGACAATGTGACCGTCGTTAATTCCGTTATTAAGAACAGCGTCATCGGCAACCAAACATCAGTCCGGGAAGCTTTGCTCAAGGATTCGATGATCAGCACCCATGCTTCTTACAATGGTGAATTCAAAAATGTCAGCCTCGGCGATTATACAAAATATGAAGAATAACAACCCAACATACTATCAGAGAAACAAACAGAAAAGGCTATCTATCCATACGCTAAGACTTAGTCTGCTTTGGGTCGCTCTTTGGCTTGTCACCACAGCCGCTTTCGCTCAAAAATCCAATAAGCGCTATACCGAAGCAGACATCCTGTCGGAAGCACAATTTATCGAAGCCGACGCCCTGTTTTTATTGGGCAAATACCCGGATGCGGTCACCAAATTCAAGGAATTTCTCAAAGAATATCCCAATGTCGCTGTGGCTCACTTTCAGTTGGGACGCACCTACGAAGTCATGAAGGAGACTGAAAAGAGCCTTGCGGAAATAGAAAAAGCCGTTTCGATAGATGGGAAAAACCGTTGGTTTCTTATCAAGCAAGCGGCTATTTTTGAAGCCAACGGTCAAGCCGACAAAGCCGCTCAAGTCATGGTTCGTTTGACCAAGATTTACCCCAAATCCGATTTTGCCTACAAAAAGGCGGCCTTCTATTATCTGCTTTCGCAAAATCCGAACAAAGCCATCGACATCTTGAACAAGGGGGAAAAGAGAGTGGGATTTGATCCCGAATTTTGTCACCGCAAGCACGTTATCTTTTTGGCGCAAGGCAAGACCAAAGAAGCCATCAAAGAATTGAAAAAAATCATCAAACATTATCCCAAATCCACAAAATATCATCTCCAACTGGCCGAAACCTACCTAACCATCGGCAAACCCACACTGGCCGAGCAGGAATATCGCACAATCCTAACTTATGACCCTTATAATGCAGATGCCTTGGTCGGGCTGCAAAAAAGAAATACTTCTATCGGGGATGCGGATAACCAGGCTTTGATGAAGATGGTCGCCAACCCCAATATCTCCATCGATCTAAAAATCACCGAAATTGTCCCCATCATCAACAAAGCTTCCCCAAAATCACCCGATACAAAAAAACAAGAATGGAGTCAAATCGTAGAAAAATTAATCCAAACCCATCCCAATGACGCCAAAGCCTACAGCGTAGCCGCCGACATGTATTATGCCATCGGTCAAGATGACAAAGCATTGGCCAATTATCAAAAAACTTTGGCAAGAGAGAAATCAGTTTTCCCCGTTTGGCAACAAACTTTGGAGCTCCTTTTTGCGAAGAAAGACTATCCAAACGTCATTCTTACTGCCCGGCAGGCCTTGAATTTCTTTCCCAATAAGTCTAAGATTATGCTTTATTTGGCGGAAGCCGAATTCAGAGCTTCCAAAACCCATAAGGCCATCTCCGATTATCAACAAGCTGCCATGATGTCCGGTCGCAACCGACACCAAAAACGCTTCATCTATGGGCGCTTAGCCGAAATCTATCTCTTCGACAAAAATCCCCAAAAAGCTAGAAAATATCTAGACAAAGCCCTACAATTAGACGATGCCAAAGACCCTTTTATCAAGCATGTCGAAGACGAAGTCAATAACAACAAAAGCACACTCTATGGCGCTTGGTTACGGCTCTATCCCTTCGGAAGATTGCTACAATAATGCGCTCATTTTTTGGACATCATTCTCCTTATCGATTCGCAATCACCCCGCAGATGACAAAATATCTTTTCTTCTTTTCCCTTCTCATTTTGGTTTCGTGTCACACGACCAAAAAGACCGTCAATTTGGACAAACTAAAGCCCCTAAAGCCGGCTAAAATGTTAGAGAAACTGGAAGATGCGGCCATCCATCCGGAATGGGTTTATGCCAAAGGCCAGCTACACTTCAAAGACAGGCAGATGAGCATGGGACTTTCTTTTGCCTCCGTTCTCCGCAAGGACAGCATCTTTGTCATGGCGGTCAAAAAACTTGGAATGGTCGTGGGTAAGATAAAAATCACTCCGGATTCTGTTCTTATTTTGAATCCTTTGCAGAAAAGTTGGTCCGGGGGCAGCCTAGTCGATATGGCCAATCGCTTTGGGCTTCCACCCAAATTTTCCTTAATCCAAGATTTGATTTTGGGCAACCCCATGATAATTACCCGGCAGCACGCTACCGGCAAAATCGAAGACAAAAAATACCTCTATTCCGCTTATGATAATCATTGGCTCAATGCTTTTTGGTTAGATCCACTCAACGGTCGTTTGACCCAACAACGCATCAAAGACAACCACTCCCGCCAACAATTTATCCAACAACTAAGTGACTATAAAAATACCGATTCCGGCACTCTTTTCTCTTTTTTACGTACCTTAGAGTTACAGACCACTCAATCCGGACAAATTGACATCAAAATTACCACCAAAAAAGTCATTTGGAATCAGCCTAGAGCTATCCATTTCTCCATTCCGCCTAATTATACCCGGGTGGACTAGCTCTTTTTTTGCCTTGCTCTTTTTGTTGTTTTCTTTTTTTGCGCAAGCTCAAGGCGTACAATCCCTAAAGGAGCGCAGAGCGGCCTTGCGGAAAGAAATACGGGCCACTTCCGGCATGTTGCAAAAAACCAAAGCCGAAAAAAAACAAGCTCTCAACCGGCTACTGGCTCTCAATATTCAAATCAAATCCAGGCGTGAACTCATTGATGCGCTTTCCGATGAAGTGGATTCGCTTAATATACGAATCACTGAGAATCAAGAGATTGTGGACATTTTATCGAAAGATATTGCCAGCTTAAAAGCAGAATACGCCAAGATTTTGCAAAATACGCTCCGATATAAATTTAATAAATCGCCACTCCTTTTTCTCTTCTCTGCCGATAGTTTTAACCAAGCCTTCAAGCGCTGGCTTTACTTGCGTCAATACCAACGATACCGTACCGAACAAGTCCAACTCATCGCCTCCACCTCCAGAATGCTCCAAGAAAAAGTAGCCCATCTCTCCGATGAACGGGATCGAATGCAGCTACTTCTCCAATCCGTACAAAACCAAAGCCGACTACTCGAACAAGAAAAAATAATCAAAAATCAACTCGTCAAATCACTCAAAAAAAATACCCGATCTCTCCGCCAAAAACTAGCTAAAAGAGAAAAAGAACAAGCCCAACTCAATGCTCAAATCGGCAACATGATCGCCCTAGCTGAAAAAAAACGAACCGAAAAGAAAAAAGCTCGAACCCTCGCCAAAAAGAAAAAAAAGAACAGCCCGACGCCGACGCCTAGTCATTCCACCCGGCCTGTCAAATATAGTCAATTCAGTCGCGCCCGAGGCCAACTCTCCTGGCCCGCCGATGGATACATCACCGGTTTTTTTGGACGACACCCCCACCCCACAGCCCCCAAAGTCATGATCGCCAACAATGGGATTGACATCCGCATCAACGGGGACGCTACAGTCAAAGCCGTATTTGCCGGTGAAGTCCTAGCCGTCGAAGGCATCACCGGCCGGGGTCTGACTATCTTAATGAAACACGGCGCCTATTACACCGTCTATGCCAATCTCAAACAGGTCTTTGTCCATGTCGGCGATCGTGTCAGCACACTCCAAAACATCGGAATCGCCAACTACGACTCCGAACAAAACTATCATCAGTTGCATTTTGAAATTTGGAAAGGAAAACGGGCACAGAATCCGGTTCGTTGGTTGCACAAGTAAGCAGCCATTCTCCACATAGG
>JALVCY010000445.1 GCA_027009605.1 Saprospiraceae bacterium | reverse complement strand
TACATCTGCGAAAAAAAAAAACAGTGAGAGAGAAAATCAGCGGAAATTAAATCAGCGGAAATCAACCGGAAATAAACCTGGAAAATCAGCTACCAAGAAAACTGATAAGAAAAATGATGTAGTTATGATTATTTTAACCGATATTTGAGCCTGACAAAATAACACGCAACTATTCCGCCCGGATATAGCCAAACCGGTTGGTGCTGAATGGTTCAAAAAACACAAAAATATGCGACATTTTTTCCTCTATGGGTTGGTATTATTGGTCTCTTCTTTTTTCATTACCTCTTGCGGTACAACCCAAAAAACAACCCAACTAAGCGGCCGTGGGACCGATACTTATGAAGTCGTCTCTTTTGGCTTCTACAATTTTGAGAATTTATTTGATACGATTGATACTAAGGATGTTCGGGACAAGGCCTTCTCTGTCGATGGAGATTTGCAGTGGAATACGCCTAAATACTATGAAAAGTTGTCCCACATTGCCCGGGTCATTAGTGAAATGGGGACGAAGAACAATAAAGATGGTTTAGCCTTTTTTGGTACCGCCGAAGTGGAAAATAGCTCGGTTTTGGATGATTTTGTAAAGCAGCCGGCTGTGGCCGGTCGTCATTATAAGTACGTCCACTACGATTCTCCGGACAAACGGGGAATAGATGTAGCGCTGCTTTACCAAGAGAAATACCTGAAGGTCTTGGATAGCCGGACATACAAGTTGACGATTATTAATAAAAATGGTCATGAGCACCCTACACGGGATATTCTATATGTGCGTGGCGAACTATTGGGCGAGCCCATTCATATCCTAGTCAATCACTGGCCTTCAAGAAGCGGCGGAGAAGCCAAGACACAGCCTTTCAGAAATGATGGTGCGGCCATCTGCAAACACATAGCAGATTCCATAATGGTGGACAATCCTGCGGCGCACATTGTGATTATGGGCGATTTGAATGATGATCCGGTGAGTCCTTCCGTAAAAAAAGTATTGGGCGCCAAAGGGGATATAGACAAGGTCAAGAAAAAAGGATTTTATAATCCTTGGATAAAAATATATAAAAATGGTGGGGGTACTTTGGCTTATCGGGATGCTTGGAGTTTATTTGATCAAGTGATTCTTTCGGAAGGATGGTTGCACCCCAAGGGGAATGGCTTCAAGTTTTATAAGGCACAAGTTTATCATCCCAAATATTTACTCCAAAAGACGGGGCAATATCGGGGCTATCCATTCCGGACGTTTGCCGGAGGAAAATATATCGGCGGTTATAGTGACCACTTCCCGGTTTTTGTTTCGGTGGTTCGGAAAGTTGATAAGTGAGTCGGGAGAGGTGAGTAGTGAGAGGTGAGTAGTGAGAGGTGAGTAGTGAGTAGTGAGAGGTGAGTAGTGAGAAATGAGAAGTGAGAAGTGAGTAGAGAGTGAGCAAGAATCTGCGTATCCCGACAGCTGTACGGGAGCGAGAAAGAATCTGCGCAAATCTGTGGAAAAAAAATCTGCGTAAATCTGTGGAAAAAGAATCTGCGTAAATCTGCGGAAAAGAATCTGCGCACATCTGCGGAAAAAGAATCTGCCTAAATCAGCGGAAAAGAATCTGCGCACATCAGCGGGAAAGAATCTGCCTAAATCAGCGGAAAAAGAATCTGCGCAAATCAGCGGGAAAAAAATCTGCGCAAATCAGCGGGAATCAAATCTGCGCAAATCAGCGGAAAAACCAAATCTTAGAAGAAAAACAACCCTCGAAAATGAACAAAATGAGTTTTCAATTTTTGAAAGAACATCATTTGACCAAAAATAAAAATCAATGGGAGTATTAGTAGGGAAAAAAGCCCCTTTATTTAAAGCTGCAGCCGTTTTAGACGGTACAGAAATTGTGTCTGACTTTAGCTTGGGTCAGTATATCGGCAAAAAGTATATCGTATTGTTCTTTTATCCAATGGATTTTACCTTTGTGTGTCCTACGGAGCTTTTTGCTTTTCAGGAAAAACTACCTGATTTTGATGAGCGTAATACGGTTGTTATTGCTTGTTCTACAGATACAGAGCAATCCCACTGGGGATGGTTGAATATGCCTAAAAATAAAGGGGGTATTCAAGGAATTACCTATCCAATTGTAGCGGATACCAACAAAACGATTGCCGCTAACTATGACGTGTTGGCAGGTAGCTGGGATGTAGATGAAGAGACGGGTGAATTGACAGCAGAAGGTACTTTAGTGGCTTACCGCGGGTTGTTTATCATTGACAAAAATGGGGTGGTGCGCCACCAATTAGTGAATGATTTGCCCATCGGTAGAAATGTGGATGAAGCCATCCGTACATTAGACGCTATTCAGTTTTCTGATGAGTACGGTGATGTTTGTCCGGCTAACTGGTCTAAGGGCAAGGAGGCTATGAAGGCAACACACGAATCTACGGCTGATTATTTGGCTAAGCACTAGGCTTTTGTAGCTGTTTGTTTAAGAATTAGAAACTGTTATCTTCTTTTTGGGGGTAGCAGTTTTTTTTTGTCTTTTGTCTTTTGTCTTTGGCTAGGGTAGTGGTTTGCTCTTGGTATTATTGCCGGATGCTTGGTTTTTGTGGTTGAGGAGGTTGAGACGTTCGCCTACGGCTCTCTAGGTTGAGAACTCGTTCTGATTACTATCGTGGATTCGGACTTCGTGGTTGAGAGCTTCGCAGGTTGAGACGGCTTGGGGTTTTGTTGGGGGGGGACGTCATTCTTGGATATTTGGGATTCTGTTTGGTTTTTAGTTGAAGAAGTTGAATCGCTCGCAAGCTTCGCTGGTTGATTCGCTTCGCTAGTTGAGAGAAGTGGATATTTGTTTTGGATTTTACTTCATTATTTGACATTTGGGATTCTGCATTCGATATTCTGCTAGTTGAGAAAGTTGAAGAAGTTGAATCGCTCGCAAGCTTCGCTGGTTGATTCGCTTCGCTAGTTGAGAGATGTGGATATTTGTTTTGGATTTTGCTTTGTTATTTGACATTTGGGATTCTGCATTCGATATTCTGCTAGTTGAGAAAGTTGAAGAAGTTGAATCGCTCGCAAGCTTCGCTGGTTGATTCGCTTCGCTAGTTGAGAGAAGTGGATATTTGTTTTGGATTTTGCTTTGTTATTTGATATTTGGGATTCTGTATTCGATATTCTGCTAGTTGAGAAAGTTGAAGAAGTTGAATCGCTCGCAAGCTTCGCTAGTTGATTCGCTTCGCTAGTTGAGAGATGTGGATATTTGTTTTGGATTTTGCTTTGTTATTTGATATTTGGGATTCTGTAATTGATATAGTTGTAAGATTTTTTAGCCGCCTACCCGTTATACCGTTATACCGTTATACCGCTATACCGTTAGTTGTCTTTGGCTTCTTGGTTGAGCTTGTTCTACGGACTTCGTGGTTGAGATGCTTAGCTAAGAGAAAAGTAGAGATGCGGATGAGTTCTTGGATTAACCTTCCATTATAAATAAGTCTAGGGATGGGTGTAATTATTTTCTTGGAAAACACGTTAGTAAAAGCAAAATCGTAACTATTGGCTCGGGGCTTGGAGATAAAAATAGATTTTTTTAGCCCAAATGATTCCTGCCGGATAGTTACTCAAAAACCACAAAATGTTAAAACAGATTTTAGTCGTATGGATTTTGCTGGCTGTTGGGGTGACCGGCTATAGTCAGCAGACGAAGATAAGCCGGGAAGATGAGCTCTCTTTGATTAAGTATGAAGATTCTTTGGGGATGTTGGCCTATATGATTGTCAATGACTCCTTGGAGTATAACCGTTTTGCAGCGGTACGTGCTTTTATCCCTAAGTTTGTGAAAGCATTGAAGTACAAAAATTCCTTTCAATATCCTTTTAAGCAATTGCAGACCTATATTTCTATTTTGTATCCCCCGGACAGTACTTTTCGGATTATTACTTGGCAAGTGCATGGAGATGGAGATTTTCAGAATTATGGTGCCATACAGATGAATGAGGAGGAGTTGAAATTGTTTCCTTTGCTAGACCGTTCGGAGACCTATGAGGATGTAGAAGATAGGGTGCTTACGCCAAAAGAGTGGTTTGGGGCTATTTATTATAGATTGATGCCGTTGAAAACCCGGAAAAAGACCCGGTATTTGTTGTTTGGGTTTGATAATTATAATCCGATGATTAAGCGGAAGCTGTTGGATGTATTGAGTTTTGAAGACGGGAAGCCGGTTTTTGGGGCGCCGGTTTTTGAGTATGAGGACGGCTCTGTCAAGTATCGGATGTTGATGACTTATTACGCCGGGGCTTCGACCACCCTGAATTATGACGTGGAGCGGAAAAAAATTATCTATGACCACTTAATTAAGCACACCGACAAGAGTGGGCAAAATTTGCAAGTCTCTGACGGCTCCTACGAAGGATTTGAAATCAAAAAGGGCAAACTTATACACATCGACAAGGTGTTTCACCTGAAAGTGGATGAACCTCCTAGGCCTTATCCTGTTTTAAATGGAGAGTCAGGGCCGGATATTCTAGGACGACCTAAAGGAAAAAAGCATTGATACGGAGAAACGATATAACGATATAACGATATAACGGTGTAACGGTGTAACGGTATAACGGTGTAACGGCTAGGCAGGAAAGAAATCTTACCACTTGAACTTAACGGCAAGGCAGCCAAGAGAGCCCCCCTTGAACGTCCGAAGGACATTGAACGCCCGAAGGGCAAATTGAACGTGCGAAGCACAAGTTGAACGCCAAAGACCAAACAATACAAAAAAATGCAAGAAGATTACAAAGATTCCTATTCAGAGAAAAAGCTATGGAAAAAGCTCTCCAAATTTGCGAAAGCGATTGGGGTCAAGACGACCTATACGGTGTTGCTGCTCTATTACGCTTACCGGCGAAAGGAAACTCCCCGATGGGCCAAGAATATAGTTTTAGGGGCATTAGGATATTTGATTGCTCCGATAGATGCGATTCCTGATTTGTCGCCGATTATTGGATTTACAGATGATTTGGGGGTCTTGTCTTTTGGTCTGGTGGCCATAGGGGCTTACGTCAATCAAGATGTGAAGAATAAAGCACGGAAGAAATTGAATAAATGGTTTGGGACAGTGGATGGGGAAGAGTTAGAAGATGTGGATGGTATGATCTCTTAGTTTGGAGTGAGTCCGAGTTTTGCTTCGGAAATTTAGTGGGAATCGACTTGCCCAAAATAATATTAGAAAAAATTAGTCTGCAATCATAAAAATCCCTAACTTGCCCTTTCATAAAAATTTACTTCAAAAATTATGGAAGCATACATCGTAAAGGCCTATAGGACAGCCGTTGGAAAAGCCAAGAAAGGTAGTTTCAAGAACTATCGTTCGGATGATTTAGCGATAAAAGTGATTCAGCATATAGCTCATGACACTCCGGAGCTTGACCCGGCGTTGGTGGACGATGTGATTGTTGGCTGTGCCAATCCGGAAGGGGAGCAAGGCTTACAAATGGGACGCCAGATTTCTCTCCGTGCCTTAGGGCAAGATGTGCCGGGCGTCACCGTCAATCGGTATTGTGCTTCAGGATTAGAGACCATCGCTATGGCAGTCGGTAAGATAAAGGCCAATATGGGGCATATCTTTATAGCCGGCGGAGCTGAAAGTATGAGTATGATACCTATGGCGGGATATAAATTTGCACCTAGCTATGAAGTGGCGACGGAGCATCCTAACTATGTTGTGAGTATGGGGGTAACGGCCGAAGCGGTTGCCCGAAAATATGGAATTACCCGTGAAATGTCCGATGAATTTGCTGTCCGTTCCCATGCTCGAGCAGCCCATGCCATCGATACCGGGCGCTTTAAAAGTCAGATTGTACCGATTACAGTGAAGGAAGTTTGGGTGGAGAATGGCGTGCGCAAAGAACGGGAATTTGTCATGGATACCGATGAAGGCGTGAGACGGGGAACGTCCATGGAAGGATTGGCACGCTTACGTCCGGTTTTTGCAAAAAATGGAGTCGCTACTGCCGGTAATTCTTCTCAAACATCGGATGGGGCTGCTTTTACCTTGGTTATGAGTGAAGAGATGGTTAAGAAATTAAATCTGGAGCCTATCGCACGATTGGTGACTTCTGCTGTCGCCGGCGTAGATCCTTTGTATATGGGAATCGGACCAATCGCTGCTGTCCCCAAAGCACTTAAACAAGCCGGGATGAAGCAAAGTGATATAGATTTGGTCGAACTCAACGAAGCTTTTGCGACTCAATCCCTTGCGGTAATTAATGAGTTAGGCCTAGACCCCGAGATTGTGAATGTTAATGGTGGCGCCATTGCTTTAGGACACCCACTAGGATGTACCGGTGCTAAATTGACCACACAAATTATCAATGAATTGCGTATGCGCAATAAGAAATATGGTATGGTTACTGCCTGCGTGGGTGGTGGCCAAGGTATTGCCGGAATTATCGAATTGTTGAAGTAGTAGCATAGTGGCAAATTCAATTGCAGCTATCTGCTTTGGGCACTACAACGATTTTTGGAGCAACCTAGCTTCGGATTCGGACAATAAAAAAAGGAGGGGCGTAATGCTGCTCCTTTTTTTTGTCTTTTGGGGCGCGCCGGTGGCGCTTTTGGTCTTTGGTCTTTAGGGCGCGCTTGATGCGCTTTTGGTCTTTGGCTAGGGTCGTGGATGAGTTTAATTACAGGAGGAATGTCAAATGTAGGCGGTGTTGCCCAACAAATGTTGAGTTCGCTCCGAAAAGTCGGGTTTTTGAAATAGTATGGAAAGTTGCCAAATATTATTTTGACTGAATGCTTTCTGTTCAATTGTTCAAGCGTTCAATCGTTCAACTGATTACACATAACTAGTTGATTACCAGTACTTTCGATTGAACAGTTGGACAGCTGAACGATTGAACAAAATCTCCAAACAGAATAAAATTTGGTGGTTTTACATCAGAATACTTTTCGGAGTGAACTCAATGCTCCAATGTAAGTTAATCGAAGAAGCCAAAAACATACTACCGTCGAAGCCAAAGACCAAAAGCAGCTTGCTCCGCCCAAAAGACCAAAGACCCTACAAGCGTTCAATAATCATCGCACCGGCTCCACCGCCACCATTACAAATCGCTGCTAATCCATATTTGGCTTTTTTCCGGTGTAAGACGTTGTTTAGGGTGGTGATGATTCTGGCTCCGGAAGCGCCTAGGGGGTGTCCCATGGCTACGGCTCCGCCAAATACATCTACTTTCTTAGGGTCTAAATCAAATTTTTGCCGGAAAGCCAGGGTCACCACGGCAAAAGCTTCGTTAATCTCAAAATAGCCAATATCCTTCATCTTTAAGCCGGCTCTTTTTAGCGCAAGCTCTGCGGCTACCGGAGGAGCTATCGTAAACCATTGGGGAGACAGCGCTGCATCCGCAAAGGAGACAATCCGGGCAACGGGCTTTAAATTGTATTTCTTGACCGCTTCGGCACTCGCCAAAACCAAGGCAGATGCTCCGTCGTTGATGGTAGAAGCATTGGCAGCGGTGACCGTGCCATCTTTCGTGAAAGCCGGACGGAGTTTGGGTACTTTGTCAAAATTCACTCTTGAGTACTCTTCGTCTTCCGTGATTATTTTGGGTTCTCCGCGTCTTTGTGGGACGGCTACGGGGACGATTTCATTGGCGAAATAGCCTTTTTTTGTGGCATTGGCTACTCTTTTGTAGGAATTGATGGAGAATTCATCTTGTACTTCTCTCGATATTTTGTATTTTTTGGCGGTTTTGTCTGCAAAGACCCCCATGGCTTGTTGGTTATAGACATCCAATAGACCGTCTTTCGACAAACCATCCACAAGCGTCGCATCGCCATATTTATAGCCAAATCTAGCTTTGGGCACATAATAAGGTATCCGGGACATATTCTCCATGCCGCCGGTGACAATGACATCCTGAAGACCCAGCATAATGCTTTGTGCGCCCAATGCCGTGGCTTTCATGCCTGAAGCGCATACCTTATTGACGGTGGTTGCAGGTGTACTTTTGTCTATTCCGGCACCGAGAGCGGCTTGGCGCGCCGGGGCTTGGCCTAGATTAGCGGAGACGACATTGCCCATGAATACTTCTTGAACCGCCTTTGCAGGCAAATTAGCTTGAGCCAAAGCTCCTTGAATGGCTGTAGAGCCGAGTTGAGTGGCTGCCACATTGGCGAAAGCCCCGCCAAAGCTGCCTAACGGAGTCCGAACGGCAGAAACGATATATACTTCTTTCATTTTATGGATTTGTTTATGGTTCACAGACCAAACTGACTTGGCCTATGTTTTGAATGGTGCAAATATAGGTATTGTGTGGCAGAAAAATTAATTCTCTTTGAGAAAGTATGATTGGGGCATCTTGGTGCTTAGTGAAAAGCGGGAAATAAGGGTTAGACTACAAATTAAGTCTATTATTGAGTTCGATAGATGTGAAATCTTGAGACTGAATAAAATGTAAAATTTGGGCAAACAGTCATTTTCTTCTGAGAAAAAGCAAAAAAATGCAACTATTCGTAAGAAAATGTAAAGTGTTGATTATTAGTTGGTTGTGGTGCAAGAAGATTATTTTTGTAGTTTTAAGATTTAAAATAATTGTCCGTTTATTTCTTGTTATGCCATTTTTTTACTTTCTTTGCTTGATGGGTTCGGTATTTTATTGGTGTATCTATGGCAATCAATAAAATATTGTACTGTTTTTTGCTAACTTTAATACGATTAATATGAAACGAATTTTACTTTTTTTGATGGTTTTTTCATTGGCCTTTAGTGGGCAGGTGATAGGACAATTGGAGTATGATAACACGTGTACTACCGCTTTTGATGACATAAGCGGTACTGGAGTTGATTTAAACTTAAGTGATGACGGGGAAGCTAATATCACAATTCCCTTTGCTTTTTCTCTAGATGGTGTCTCGTCAACTAATCTCCGTGTAGGTAACAATGGAGGGATTTTGTTTAACGCAACAACAGGAGATGTAAGTACATCTTCAACGCCAACTGGTCAGGGCTTTTACCCGTTTGCTGATGATATTGATTCTGATTATGGTACTGTTGTTTGGCAAACGTTAGGAAGTAGTCCGAATAGGAGAGTTGTTGTAATGTGGAATGATCGGCCGCATTATAGTAATTCACCGTCAGGAGCAACTTTTGAAGTGATTTTGTACGAGACTACAAATGAGATTGTCTTCTTGTATCAAGATACTGATTTTGGTGCTGGAAATAGTGCTAATGATGCAGCATCTGCTGGTATTCGTGTCGTTGGGGCTAATGGGGCTTATGTGTATTCGGTGGATGCTGCCTTAGGAGGAGTAACTTGCATTCATTGGGCTGTACCAACCTGCCCCCCCCCCACCGCTTTAACCGCCACCGCTATCACAGCCACTTCCGCCGACTTAGGTTGGACTACAGGCGGAGCTAGTAATTGGGAAATTGTTGTTCAAAATGCAGGTAGTGGAGCACCTGCCGGAGCAGGTACTGGAACTTCATCGAATCCATA
>JALVCY010000444.1 GCA_027009605.1 Saprospiraceae bacterium | reverse complement strand
TCTCACTACTCATCTCTCACTACTCATCTCTCACCACTCACTACTCACTACACCACCCCTTTCAACACCTCCACCACATAGAAAGCAAAAGCCAACAACATCAACCAGCCTTCCCACCGAGTAATCCGCCGACTAATGGAAATAATCGCCAATAAAACAGTCAAAGCCACCATAAACGGCAAGCTAAATTGAAGAATTTCGTGGTTGATTTCGATTTTGCCAAAAAGCCGCGGGATACCGAGTACAGCGAATGAGTTAAAGATATTAGATCCTAAGACATTGCCCACCGCCATCGAAGCATTGCCTTGTCTTGCGGCTGCCAAGCTGACCACAATTTCAGGGAGTGACGTACCAAAAGCCACCACTGTCAACCCAATTAAATGGGGAGAGACACTTAATTTTTCTGCAAAGAAAACGACCGCATCAATGGTATATATAGCACCATAATAGACCATCGCCAAGCCTACTATCAACAAAATATAATCTTTCGCTACAGCCTTGGGGCGCTCATCCTTGGCCTTTTTATCTTCATCATCCTTGAGGGTATAGAGCAAAAAGATAACGACCCCTGCTACAAAAATAAAGCTTTCAAAAATACTGATATTAAAGTCATACAACACAAAATACATTAACATCGAAGAAAAAACCAACATCGGTATATCATTCGTCATGATGTCCTTTTCCAGCTTCACGTTGCCGGAAATAATGGCCACCAAGGCTAAAGCCGCTGAGATATTGAACACATTGGAGCCGATAACATTACCCACTATCATCTCCGAAGCCCCCGCATAGACGGCTGCAATAGACGAGGCCAACTCCGGCAAAGAAGTCCCAAAACCCACTATCGTCGCTCCTATCACAAACGGAGAAATGCCCAATGACAATCCTATTTTCTCCGCCGAATCAACAAAGAAATCTGCTCCTTTAAGCAGGGCGGTCAAACTGACCACAAAAATCAAGACGTTAATTAGGATATCCATTAGAATAGTTATTTTTCTCACAAAATGGACTGCAAAGTTAAGTCAATCTGTTAAAAATCCTAATTTTATTAGCTTAACAATAAAGAATAGCCCCCAACGACTACCATCAAAGCCAAGACTTTGTTAGCTTTGCGCTCTGAAATCTGACCATGGAAGAAAACAAAAGAATCGGCGAAGCTCATAAAGAGATGTCTATCTTAGACCATCTCGATGAATTGCGCAAGCACTTGATTAAGGCGACCATTGCCGTATTTGCGATGGCCATTATCATGTTTATGTTTAAGGATTTCGTCTTTGACAATCTGATTTTGGGCCCTAAATCCAAGGATTTTTTTACCTATCGTTTTTTTTGTGGGCTTTCGGACTCGCTGTGTTTTAGCCCGCCGGATTTTAATTTGATTACGCGGGAGATGGGCGAGACCTTTGTGACCCACCTAAAAATATCTTTTTACTTGGGGCTCATCGTGTCATTTCCTTATGTTTTCTATCAATTTTGGTTATTTGTCAAGCCGGGGCTGTATCCCAATGAGCAAAAAGCAGCGGGAGGAATCGTATTTACTTGTTCGCTATTGTTTTTGTTGGGTATTGTCTTTGGCTATCTGATTATAGCGCCTTTTGCGATTACTTTTTTGATTAATTATACCATCAATGGGGTGACCAATGCACCTACGTTGACGTCTTATGTGAGCTATCTGATTATGTTTACGATACCGACGGGTGTCATTTTTGAGTTGCCGATTATCATCTATTTTCTTTCCAAAGTCGGTCTAGTGACCCCGGAGTTGATGAAAAAATACAGGAGGCATGCCATTGTCTTTATTTTACTTTTGGCGGCGATTATTACGCCACCGGATCCGATGACCATGTTTTTGATTGCGGTGCCTTTGTATTCTTTGTATGAAGCCAGTATTTTTATTTCTGCCCGTGTCGCTCGCAAACTAAAAAAAGCCGCCGAAAATGCCTAAATCTCCGGAAAAATCTTTACAGATATCTTCTAATTTTACGCTACTTTTCAAGATTGCCTTGCCGGTATTTTGGACTGTATTTTTTGGGGGCTTTGCGGTTTCGGCCTTGACGACTGACATGTATCGGTCTTTTAATATGTCAGCGATGGCCTTTCGGACAATGACGACTTTATTTTTCCTTTCGGGGGTTTTGTTTTTGTATTTTACTTTTTGGCAGTTAAAGCGGGTAGAATTTTCACCGGACACCTTTTATGTGTCTGATTATTTTAAGCATTACCGCTACGGCTATGGGATGATCCAATCTATCCATTATATCAACCTTATTTTTTTTCGGTTGATGATTATTGAGCTTACGCAAAAAGGACACTTTGGTAAAAAAATCCCACTGATTATTAGCCGAAAACGACATAGAATCCATATCGAAGCCCTTCCGGAACGGTCTAAACGGCTGGGGATGCACTGAAAAATATGGAATCATCCAAGGCTTCAATTGGATGCTTCCTGATTGGTGACCGGGGTTTCATTTTGGGGTTCATTGGGGGGGCAT